>JAICSR010000359.1 GCA_025936795.1 Ktedonobacterales bacterium
AGCGGAGTCGGTGCTGCGCGAGGCGCTGGCCCACAAAGGCCCGACGCTGGTGCAGGCGGTGGTGGACCCCAACGAGCCGCCGATGCCCGGCAAGATCAGCACCGAGCAGGCCGTGAAGTTTGCCGAGGCGCTGCTGCGTGGTGAGAAGGATCGCTTCGACATCATCAAGACGGTCCTGGAGGACGAGGTGCGCGAGGTCGTGTGATAGGTGGGGCGACCTCACCCCCAGCCCCTCTCCCACGGGGAGAGGGGGGCAGGCTTCGTTTCCCCCTCTCCTTGCGGGAGAGGGGGACAGGGGGTGAGGTCGCGCCAACGACACACGGAGGGACAACTGATGAGCGCGCCTGCCCGCATCCCGGCGGCGGTGGTCAATGGCGCTGGCTATGGCGGCATCGAGTTGCTGCGGCTCTTGCGCCGCCACCCGGTGTTCGAGCTGGTGGAGGTGACGGCGCGCAGCGATGCGGGGCGTCCGGTCGAGCAGGTGTTTCCGCAGTTCAGCGGCCTCGATCTGACGTTTAGCGCGCGGGTCGAGCGCGCCGAGGTTGTCTTCTCCGCGCTGCCCGATGACGCCGCCGTCGAGACGCTGCCCGCGCTGGTGGCGCAGGGGCGGCGCGTGCTCGATCTCTCCGCTGGCTTTCGGCTGCATGACGCCGCGCTCTACCCCACCTGGTATCGCTACGAACATCCCGCGCCCGCGCTGTTGGAAGAGGCGGTGTATGGGCTGGCGGAGTGGGCGCGCGAACGGCTGCCCGATGCGCGGCTGGTCGCCTGCGCGGGTTGCTATCCGACGGCGACGCTGCTGGCGCTCGGCCCGGCGCTGGCGCGCGACCTGATCGCGCCGGATGTGATCGTGGACGCCAAGTCAGGGGTGAGCGGCGCTGGGCGCTCGCTCAAGCTCAACACGCTCTACAGCGAGGCCAACGAGGACATCAGCGCCTACAGCGTGCGCGGCCATCGCCACCAGCCAGAGATCGTCCAGGCGCTGGCCGAGACGCCTGGCGCAGGGCGGCCCGCGCCGCGTGTGACGTTCATCCCGCATCTGGCGCCAATGACGCGCGGCATTCTGGCGACCTGCTACGGCTCCCCGCGCGAGGGCGTCACCGAAGACGATATCCTTGCGGCCTATCACGAGGCCTACGATGGGGAGCCATTCGTGCGGCTGACGAGTGAGCCGCCGCACACGAAGTGGTCCTATGGCTCGAACCGCTGCTTCGTTTATCCTGTGATCGAGCCGCAGAGTGGGCGCTTCATCGTCATCAGTGCGCTAGACAATCTGGTGAAGGGCGCGGCTGGTCAGGCGATCCAGTGCGCGAATGTTATGTATGGGCTGCCAGAGACGCTGGGGCTGCCGGTCGAGGGGGTCTACCCCTGATGGCTAGTGACGGTTCCGCCGCTGATGGCGCGAGCAGCGGCCCAACGCAGGATGCAGTTGGAGGAAGCGGAGTGACGAGTGTTGGCGATCTCGCGGCGCTGGGTCAGATGGCGCCGCACGAGGTCATCGCGCAGGTCCTCAAGGAAGCGTTGCCCTATATCGAGGCGCTGCGCGGCCATTTTCTGGTCATCAAGCTGGGTGGCAGCACGCTGGAGACGCAGCGTGACGCGCTGGAGGACATCGTCTGGTTGCGCAGCCTCGGCGCGCAACCCGTGCTGGTGCATGGCGGTGGCCCGGAGATCAACATCTGGCTCGAACGGCTGGGCATCCCGCATCGCTTCGAGCGCGGCCTGCGCGTGACCGACGCCGACACGCTCGATGTCGTGCGAATGGCGCTGGTGGGCAAGGTCAACGGCGATCTGGTGCAGTTGCTCGGGCGGCTGGGGGGCAGCGCAGTTGGCCTCTCCGGGCTGGATGGTGGGCTGCTACGCGCGCAGCCAATCTCGCCAGAGCTAGGCTTCGTCGGCGAGGTGGTCGCGGTCGAGCCTGGCCCGATCGAGACGTTGAGCAAGGCGGGCTATATCCCGGTGGTCGCGCCGCTCGCGCTCGGCCCAGATGGCCACGCGCTCAACGTCAACGCCGATGACGCCGCCGCCGATCTGGCGCGCGGCCTGCGCGCCGCCAAGCTGCTCTATATCAGCGATGTGCCGGGCATCCTCGACCGCGATGGCCAGCTGCTCTCCGTCCTCAGCGACGACGATGTGCGGCGGCTGATCGCGGAGGGGGTCATCAGCGGCGGCATGATTCCCAAGGCCGAGGCGTGTTTGCGCGCGCTCGACGCCACCCCGCGCGTGCATATCGTGGATGGCGGCGAGCCGCATGTGCTGATCCGCGAACTCTTCACCCATCGCGGCGCTGGCACGATGATCGAGCGGGCGCGACCGGCTCAGGGGAGCTGATCGAGGACGTACGTGGCAGACCCGTCGCCCGCGCTGCACCAGACCTGGCCTGATTGCGTCACTGTGATGTACTTGTCGGGGGCCAGCCCTACGGCCGTCCACGCGCTTGCGCCGAGCGGCAGGCGCATCAATGCGTACGGCTCTGGAGAGCCGTATGCGTTTGCGGCAAGGCAGACATCGTAGAGCGCGCCATCACTTGTCAGCCCAACCGGACTGCAGGACGTACCGACGGCCGCTGGTCGTGCCGTCCAGGTCTTGCCAAGGTCCGAGCTGCACAGCGTCTGTGTAGCGCCAGGATTGGGCGGGCCGCCGCAGATCAGCCAGCTAGCGGATGTGCCGCGCCAGACCGCCAGTTGCGCCGTCGGGGATTGACCCGACTGCGCAGTCATCAGCGTCCAGTGACTCCCGCCGTCCGTGGAGTGGTAAAGCTGGTTGACGGAGTTGACGAAGAGCAGCGCATCGCTGGCAGAGGGCGCAATCCACAGCACAGGCGGATTCTGCGCCGTTTCCTGCGCCTGCGGATTGATAGAGCGCCATGTGGTGAGGTGGTCAGCGCTGGCGAACACATTCACATCGCTCTGATGTCCGAGGTCGTTGACCAGCGCATAGGTCACGCCACCGCTCGTGGCGACCTGGTTGATCCACCAGTTCTGCGGCAAGGTCGCCCAGTTCGCCCCACCATCAGCGGAGTAATATTCAATCGCTCGAGTCGGCGGGCCGGGATTATTGGGATCTGACATAGGGAACCAGACGGCGACGCCATTGGCGGCATTCTGGTCAGGGATGACGCTGCAACCTCCAAATGGTTGCGACGCTGGCAGCGCCAGCGTGCTTATCTGCACCCAGGTCGCGCCTGCATCCTGGCTGCGATAAATGGGAACCTGCCCATGACTGCCAGCCCCGCAGATCCAGGCGTTGCGCCCGTTGACCGGCGACACTTCCATCGAGACGCCGCCGTGGCTGAGGTCAATCGGCGTGGTGATTTGCCGCCAGTTCAGATGCGGAATTAGCACTGCGGTTGGCGTCGGAGGCTTTGGCGTGTTTGTCTGTGTGTGTGGGCTGCTCGCTGCGCCGCCACAGGCCGCGAGGCTCAACGTCAGCGCCATCCCCACCATCATCAGTCCAGCGCGCGAGAGCCGCGTCGCCCCAAGCCTCATGCCGTCCCTCCTCTGCCCTCTGCCACAAGGTGGCGCTCTGTCGCAGCAAGCGTCAACCGCGACGCCAGCACGCTCCAGTATAAGGGGACGGCGCAAGGCGAACTGTGAGCTGACTCACAGTCAGGCGAGCAAGTAGTGATGGCGCGCTTAGCGGGTGGCGGCCAGCTCTGGCGTGGGGCGCGGCTCGTCGCCGGGCAGGCGAGCGCTCGCAGGCGCCACATCTGCGGGCGCCGGCTCAGGGGCAATCTCGCTGCGCAGCAACGCCTTCGCCGCCGCATAGAACCAAAACGCGAGGGGAATCGCCGCCAGCGCGATGCTCCAGGTGGCGGGCAGGTGCAACCAAAGCGTTCCCAGGGTGGGCGGCGTGGGGCCGTCGCGTATCGGGACGACACCCGTGCTGAGCGTCGGCCAGTAGAGGTCCGTCACCGGGTAGGCGCCGTAGTTGTGATAGATGCGCACGCCCGTCACGACGTAGAGGAACGAGATGACCAGTGAGAAGCCCAGCGCCACCACCAGCGCCCGCCGCAGCCACACGCGCGGATCATCCACCACCCAGATCAGCCCCAGGCACGCAAACGCAAGCATCGGCGTCAGCAGACGCGGCCCCGGCAGATTCTCGCCCGCCATCGGCAGGAAGTACGCCGAGATCGCCAGCGGATAGAGCACTGTGACGGCCAGCGAGACCAGCGCCTCGGGCGCGCCCGGCGCCTGTATCGTCGCCCAGGCGCTCGCCAGCCAGCCATGCAGCCGGGCTGGCAGTATGGGCGTCTTCTCGCTGGTGGCCGCTGCCGCAGGTTCTTGTGCCGGTGTCCCTGCGTGTGGCGTGATG
>JAICSR010000122.1 GCA_025936795.1 Ktedonobacterales bacterium
GGTCGGACGTGCGCCCATCGTGAAGATGTCGCGCACGATGCCGCCAACGCCAGTGGCCGCGCCCTGATAGGGTTCGATGGCGCTGGGGTGGTTGTGGCTCTCGATCTTGAAGACGACCGCCTGCCCGTCGCCGATGTCCACCGCGCCCGCATTCTCCTCGCCGACCTTGAGCAGCACGCGCTCGCCCGTGGAGGGGAAGCGCTTGAGCAGCGGGCGGCTGTTTTTGTAGCCGCAGTGCTCGCTCCACATCGCGCCGAAGAGGCCCAGCTCCAGCCGATTCGGCGCGCGCCCCATCAGCTCGACAATCCACTGATACTCCTGCCGAGTCAGCGCGACCTCATCCAGCGCGCGCTGGTCAATCTGGCCAATCTGGCCAATCTGGCCACTCGGCCCGCGCTCGGTGACTGAGTCAGAGGTCGTCGTTGGCGCCTGGCTGGCGGCGCTGGTGGATGATGTGGGCGTATCGCTTGGCTCGCTCGGCACGGCGCGCTCCTTCTCCCGGATGCGGGATCATTCATACGTGAAAGCGAACGCTACGTGCGAGCGCGCGCCCGATGCGGGAGCCACACACAAGCCTCGCCAGATGCAGACTTCAGACGATGGGACACTGCATTATATCAGCAGCATTTCAGCAGCGCCGACGGCGCATCAGACCAGGCGCTCATCGCCATCCTACGCGACCGCTGACGCCACGCGGCGCTGCTTCGTCTGGGCATATACTGTTTCGGTGGTCACAGGGACCGTGAGCATACCGTCGTAGCTGACAAGCGCGAGCCTGGGACGCGAGCCGAGACGTAGACGCGAGCACGTTCTGGAGACGATGGAAGGAGGGCCGCTATGCCTGCGCTCGTCGTGCGTGTGCTGCTCTCCGTCGTGCTGATCGCGGCGCTGGGCTGGCTTGCCGGGCGGCTGCTTGGCATTCGCCAGTCGTGGCTGCGTGGTCTGATCGCTTCGACGCTGGGTGTTGGCGCAGCCGCGATCCTCGCGCTGGCGGTGGCGCCACAGAATCCGCTGCCCTATCCTGTCTTCTTCCTGCTCATCATCTTGCTCCCTTCGCTCCTGATCTCGATGGGCATCTCTGCTCTACTCGAACTGGTAGCGCGGCCTGGCCCATTGATGCGTGTGGAGGGTCGGCTGCTGCGGACGCCCCATCCCATCCGCGCCATCCGCCGCTGGTTGGCCCGTGAACGCCGCTACACGCAGATTACCTGGATCGCTGCCCGACATGGCCTGGCCGTCACGCTCGACCAGCGACGCGCCAGCCCCGGCGACCGCCGCATCAATGCCCCCATCACCCTGGGGCATAACCTGCGCGATGCGTTGGCGGAGGCGGGCGGCGTTTTCGTCAAGCTGGGGCAGATTCTCTCGACGCGCTCCGACCTGCTGCCCCCTGAGATCATCGCCGAGCTAAATACCCTCCAGGACAAAGTTCCTCCAGCGCCCTGGGCCGTGATGGAAGCGCGGCTGACAACGGAACTCCACGCGCCCATCGCCAGCGTCTTTGCCGAATTCGATAAGCAGCCGATGGCCGCCGCCTCCATCGCGCAGGTCTATCGTGCGCGGCTACCCTCTGGCGAGCAGGTCGCCGTGAAGGCGCTGCGCCCCGACATCACCGAGCTGGTCGACCGCGACCTCGACATCATGCTGCGCCTGGCGCGCCTCGTCGAATCCAGTTCCACCTGGGGGAAGTCGTTGAACGCCGTGGACCTGGCGAATGGCTTCGCGGTGGCGCTGCGCGAAGAGCTGGATTTCCGTGTGGAGGCGCGCAATCTGCACACCGTCACCGCCGCGCTCGGCCCGTCGCAGCAGGTACGCATCCCGAAAGTCTACGATCACCTCTCCACCAGTCAGATGCTCGTGACTGAATGGTTCGATGGCCGCAGTGTGCGCGACGCCGCGCAGCACCAACAATCCACTGAGCAGCGGCTCACACTGGCCCGCGAGCTGCTCGATGCGCTCGCCCGGCAGATCATGCGGTCGGGGACGTTCCACGCCGACCCACATCCAGGCAACGTCTTCGTGCTGCGCAGCGGCGATCTGGGGCTGCTCGATTTCGGCTCGGTCGGGCGGATAGACCCGATGGAGCAGGCAGCGCTACGCGACATCCTCTTCGCCATGCAGCGCCGCGATGTCGGTGAATTGCGCATTGCCCTGCTGGCGCTGGCCGAGCTGACGACAGACCGCAGCGCCGAAGACGACGAGCAGTTTGAGCGGGCGCTGGGCCGCCTGATGGCGCGCTATCTGGCGCCCGGCGCTGCGCTCGATATGCGCGTGTTTGTCGAGTTGCTCGCGTTGCTCCAGGACTTCAACCTGGCGTTTCCGCCGGAAGTCGGCGCGGTCTTTCGCGCGGCGGTGACTCTCGAAGGAACGCTGCGCGTCCTCTCGCCGGGTTTCCCGCTGATGGACGAAGCGCGCACGCTGGCGGTCCGCTGGACGCAGGAAGCGCTCGTGCCAACATCGCTCGCCAAATCGGCTGGCGATGAGATTCAAGCGTTGCTGCCACTGCTCCGGCGGCTGCCACGGCGACTCGACCGCATCACGGAGGTGGCTGAGCGTGGCGCACTGACCGTGAAGGTGCGCCTCTTCGCCGACGCGCGCGACGAACGTGTCGTCGCTGTGCTGGTCAGCCGCGCCATCGTGGCCTTCCTCGGCGGAGTGGTCGGGCTGATCTCGGTGCTGCTGCTCGAAGCCCAGGGTGGGCCAATCATCGCCCAAAGCGTCACCCTGTTCCAGATCATCGGTTACATCGGGCTGTGCGCTAGCATCGCGCTGATCATGCGCGTGGTGACAGCCATCCTACGCGACCGCCTGGTCTGATCTCGTGCGGCGCCTAGAGGCGACAGGAAAGGCCATGCGCCGTGCGGATGATCCTTCACCCGGCACAGCGCATGGCCCTTGAGATGCAGCGCGTCAGCGTTCAAGGCGCATTTAACGCGCATGGCGCTCAGACGACGCCGCGAACGCCGCCGCGAATGGGCGCGTGAGCCGCCGCCAGACCTGTTGGCCGAGCAGCGCCGTCAGCGCAAACATCAGCAGCGCGTTGACGAAGTGCAGCGACTTCAGCATCGGTACAGCTAGCTGCTCCGGCGCGCTAATCAGGAATGGTTGCAGCGCGACCAACACCAGCAGCAGCCCATTCAGCCAGAGCAGACGCGCTGGCAGACGTGCGACGATGCCCAGCGCCAGCAACAGCAATGGCCCTGCGCTCAGCGCCATGCCGAGCGTGCGGTGGGTAGGCCACCAGCCCGGCTCCGCGAACATGCCGCCTCCAGCCAGGAATGTCTGGAACAGAATGACGACCGCCAGCGCCACGCTCACGAGCACGTATCCCACCCGCAATTCGCGTTGCAGGCGCGGGCCGCCGCCAGGGCGCGTCACATCCACGGATGTGGAGTCAACAACAGAAGATGGTTTCACAGCGTATGTTCTCCTCACTGGTGGGCCTCTCTGGCGCGCCTTGCGCCTCCCAACGACCTACCCACACCCCCGTTATATCGCCTGCGTCTGAACTGGCGCTGTGCGCTGGCTGAATCGTGGCTGAGTGCCGCTTGCTGACGCTGAATGCGCGTCGTATCATGGTTTGTGCGCCGCATCTGCGCCACACGCTGCATGGCGGGCTGGGTCACATGTCGAGGGCCGCTGCGCTTCCCATTCCCCAGCAGTGGCGCGCCGTGGCGTTTTCAGATAAACTGCGGGCAGGCGCGGCGCTGGCGCACGGTCGCCGCGTAAGTGGAGAGCGCTCCCTGGCGAGCGCGCGGCGTGATTGCGGTGTGATTGTAGAGGTGGGTTCGCATGAGTTCAGATGACGCCGCTGCCCCGGTCGCCGCCACGCTGACGTTTCTCAGCGGCCCACTGCAAGGACAATCCTTCACGGTGGAGCAGCCGCTGACGACGATCGGGCGCGATGTTGCGAATGACATCGTCGTCGGCGATGATCTGAAAGTCTCGCGGCTGCACGCGCGCCTGCGCTGGGACGCCGACCACTGGCGGATCGAGAATGCCTCGCGCAGCAGCTTCGTGATGGTGGACGGACAGCGTGCGCAGCAGGCCGACCTCGCCGATGGAGCCGTCGTGCATCTGGGTGATGACACCTCGTTTGTCGTCCACACCACCACAGCCGCAACAGCCGCAACAGCCGACGATGCGGAGACGCTGGCGCTGGCTGACCCACGCCCAGCGGCGCCGCCGACTGTGCAGGCAGCCACTCCCTCAGCCCCCGCAGCCGCACTCGCAGCGCCCGACGCGCCTGCTGCCCCCGATGGAGCCGCTGCAACGCCGCTTGGCCGGGTCGCGGCGGCCATCCCACGGCGGCCCACCGTCAAGACCGCCCCGCCGCGCAAGGGTGTGGCGACCGGCGCGCCACCGACCACATCCGCCAGTCCTGCCGATGCCGAGCCGACGCCGCCCAGCGACCCCACGCAGGTCGCGTCGCTCTCCCTGATCGGCCTGCCCCGGCTGGAGATTACCAGCAACACGCACGGCGGCAAGCAGACTCACCTGCTCACCAGCCAGCAGATTGATATCGGGCGCGACGCCAGCAACGACATCGTGATTGACGACCGCATCGTCTCTGGCCAGCACCTGCGCATCACGCGCAAGGGCGGCGCCTTCACCCTGATCCATCCGCACCCGGCGCGCGCAAAGACGCTCAACGGGCTGCTCGTGCAGGGCCACAAGATTCGCGGCGATGAAGCGTTTAGCAAGACACTGACCAGCGGTGATTTCTTCCGCATCGGCGATGAGCATGGCACGCTGATCACGCTGACCTATCTGGATGGGACGGACACCGCCGAGCCAGCGGCGCCCATCTCGGAGCCAATCAAGCTGGGCGCGGCTGTGCTGACCATTGGCCGCAGCCCAGACAACACCGTCACACTGGCGCACCCGCAGGTCTCCGCCCACCATGCCCGGCTGGCACGCGATGGCTCGACCTACCGCATCGCCGACCTGAACAGCACCAATCACGTCTATGTCAACGGCGAGGTCATCGGCGAGCAGGCGCTCAAGACTGGCGACGAGATTCGCATCGGTCCCTATCGGCTGGTCTACGACGGCGTCCAACTGGCGCAGTTTGACGAGAGTAGCTTCATTCGCATTGACGCGCAGCGCTTGCGCAAAGCGGGCATCAACAACGTCACCCTGCTCGACGACATCTCGCTCAGCATCCCGCCGCGCGCGTTCGTGGCGCTGGTGGGCGGCTCTGGCGCGGGCAAGTCCACCCTGCTCGACGCGCTGAATGGGCTGCGTCCGGCCCAGCAGGGATCCGTGCTCTACAACGGCCAGGACTACTACGCGCATCTGGCCGCCTACAGCACGCAGCTTGGCTATGTGCCGCAAGATGATATCGTGCATCGCGACCTGACAGTGGAGCGCGCGCTCTACTTCGCCGCGAAACTGCGCCTGCCCAGCGACTTCAGCGAGGAGCAGATCGAGCAGCGCATCGGCGAGGTGCTCGACGATGTGGAGCTGACGCAGCGGCGCGATCTGCTCGTCAAATCGCTCTCCGGTGGCCAGCGCAAGCGCGTCTCCATCGCGATGGAGCTACTGGCCAACCCCAGCGTCTTCTTCCTGGATGAGCCAACCTCCGGCCTGGACCCAGGCCTCGACCGCAAGATGATGCTGCTGCTGCGCAATCTGGCTGACCGTGGCCATACGATTGTACTGGTGACGCACGCCACCAACAACATCAACGCCTGCGATTATGTCTGCTTCCTCTGCGCAGGCGGGCGTCTGGCCTACTTTGGCCCACCCGAGCAGGCCAAGACCTACTTCGGCAAGGCCGACTTCGCCGAGATTTACAGCAGCCTGGAGCCGACCGAAGAGAACACCACGATTCCTGCCACAGCCGAGGCGCGCTTCCGCGCGTCGCTGGAGTATCAGCGCTATGTAGCGGAGCCGCTGCGCACGCTGCCCGCCAGCCCCAGCGAACGGCTGCGCGTCCAGCGGCAATCAGGCGCCACAACCGCCAGCGCCGCCCCCGCCGCACGTCCAGCGCCCGCGCGTCGGTTCGGCCTGGGCTGGTCGCAGTTCATCCTGCTCTCGCAGCGCTACATCGAACTGCTCAGGAATGATCCTGTCAACCTGGCCATCCTGCTCTTGCAGGCGCCCATCATCGCGGTGCTGCTGACACTGATGCTGCGCTTCGAGACCGGCGCGGGCATCTTCAACGCGAACGCGCTTGCCCAGTGCAGCACTCAAATCGCCACATCGGCGGGCTTGCTCACACTGCCACA
The DNA here is from genome assembly GCA_025936795.1 of Ktedonobacterales bacterium. GTDB lineage: Bacteria > Chloroflexota > Ktedonobacteria > Ktedonobacterales > JADMIN01 > JAKAIY01. The sequence continues at coordinate 6,234 of JAICSR010000122.1, forward strand.
GGCGGCGCACGCGCAACTGGTAGATTGCCATCAGGCGCTGGTCTTCCTGCAAACCACGCCGGGCGGGCGCGCGTTTGCGCAGCAGCGCGGTGGCGTACAGCAAGCGCTGCAAGCCTTCATGGCGCCAGGCTTCGGAGCCGATGCGCAGAAGGCGCTCTTCATCATGGCCTTCGCGACGATTCTGTTCGGCTGCATCAACAGCACGCGCGAGTTTGTGAAAGAGGCGGCGATCTACCGGCGCGAGCGGGCCGTCAACCTGGGCATCCTGCCGTATATGTTCTCGAAGATCGTCGTGTTGGGGCTGCTCTCGCTGGTACAGTCCGCTGTGCTCACGCTGATCGTGCAGGCGGGCGAGCCGCTGCAGCAGGGCATCATCTGGGCGCCAACGCTCGAAGTGTACGTCACCCTCGCGCTGACCTCGCTGGCAGGGCTGCTGCTGGGGCTGGCAATCTCCGCCATCGCCCCCAACGCCGACCGCGCCATCAGCTTCGTGCCGCTGCTGCTGCTGCCTCAGGTGATCTTTTCGGGCGCGATCATCCCGCTGAAGGACTACCTCTCGCAGAGCATCGCGTTCTTCATGCCCGCGCGCTGGGCGATGGTGGGGCTGGGAACGACGATTGGCCTGCATGCCGAGAGCCTGGGCGGCGATCACCTGTTTGGCGACGACAACTCCTATCACGGCACGCTCTTCTCGATCTACAGCCAGAGCGATGCGCTCCACCGCCTGCTGCTCTCATGGGCAGCGCTGGGGGTGATGATCGTCGCGATGGCCGTGCTGATCGGCGTCTTCCTCAAACGTAAGGATCACGCGACCTGAGCGCAGCGCTGCGCTTCGCGGCGCAGCAATGAGTCGTGACAAGCGCGCCCGGTGTGCGGTAAGCTGGAATGCGTCTGGAGCGAGAGCAGGGAGTTGATGTGGCGCGCAGCCACGCGCCGCGAGATGCAGTGATCTGCGGCGACCTGCGATGATATGGGGAGTAGCGGCATGATCCATCGTGTCCCACGCCGACTGGGAAAGTACGAGGTGCAGGAACCGCTGGGCCAGGGAGGCATGGCCGAGGTCTGGAAAGCCTTCGACACTCGGCTGCGCCGCGCGGTCGCCATCAAAGTGATGCATGCGAACCTGACCGCTGCCCCCGATTTCGTCAGCCGTTTCACGCGCGAGGCGCAGACGGTCGCCGCGCTGCGCCACCCCAACATCGTGCAGATTTACGACTTCCACATCGGGGACCAGGCGCAGGGCGCCGACGCGGGCGCGGCAGCCGAACCCGCTGATCCCGCCGATACCATCGCCTATATGGTGATGGAGTACATCCAGGGGCAGACGCTCGCACAGTACCTCCAGAGCCAGGCCCAGAGCGAAGCCCAGAGTGATGCGCATGAGCGAGACCTGGCCACGCCCGCGACGATCATTCGCCTCTTCACGCCCATCTGCCTGGCGCTTGACTACGCGCACCAGCAGGGGGTGATTCACCGCGACATCAAGCCCGCCAACATTCTGCTCGATCAGCGCAACACGACACGCAACGCGATGGGCGAGCCGATTCTCTCAGACTTCGGCCTGGCGAAGCTGATGGCGGGAACGACGGCGACCGTCACTGGCGCGGTGATCGGCACGCCACTCTACATGTCGCCGGAGCAGATACAGGATAAGCCGCTGACCGACCGCTCTGACCTCTACTCGCTCGCCGCTGTGCTCTATCAGGTCTGCGCGGGCGCGCCGCCCTTCACGGGTGAGAGCCTGACGGGCATCATGCTGCGGCATGTCAATGAGCCGCCGCCGCCACCCGATACGCTCAATCCAGCGCTACCCTCCGCCGTCTCGGATGTGCTGGTCAAGGCGCTGGCCAAAGACCCGCTGGAGCGCTATCCCAGCGCCTCCGCGCTGCTGGCGGCGCTGGCCGAGGCTTTCGCGACGCCAGTTCCCGAAGCGCTGACCCTCGCCCTCGCAACTAGCAGTCGGTCCACAGCCTCCGCCGAGGAGACACTTGCCTCCTCCGGCGCCGCGATTGCCGCCAAGCCGGACGCGGAGCCAACCATTGCGAGCGGGCCAGACGCAGGGCCAACGACCATCGCCTCGCACGCGGGCGGCGCAGCTAGCCCAACCGTGCTGGCGGTCGCGACGAGAGACACGAGCGACACGCAAGACGCGGCGACTCGGCCTGCGGCTGCGGGCGATCATGCTGGCAATCATGCTGGCGGTGGAACAGCGTTGTCCGGGCAGATGGCCACACTCTCGCGCCTGGCCGCACGGACGCCCGCGCGGCTTGCGCAGCTTGGCGCCTCGCTGGTCCTCGCGACGCGCGGCTCCGCCGAGCAGCCGCCGTTGCTGGCGCAGCTCGCGCAGCCAGAGACCATCCCCAGAGCGGCGCGCGCGGTGCGCCAGCTACGCGGGCCACGCCTCGCCATTGCGATTGCGCTGGTCTGCGTGCTGCTGGCGTCGGGGCTGGGCGCGACGCTGCTGCTGACCCATCGCCACGCGCCCGCTATGCCCGTGGCGAGCGCAGCGGTGGGGCAGGTGTTCTTCGTGAGCAGCGGCCAGGTGAATGCGGACGTGACACAGGGCTTGAATGACGAGGTACAGATCAATCTGCAAGGCATTCCAGCGCCGCAGACCGGCAAGAGCTATTACGCCTGGCTGCTGCCCGATGTGAAACAGAGCGAGGCGCCAGACATCCTGCTGGGCAAGCTCAGCGTCCAGAATCGCGCCATCCACTATCTCTACCCAGGCGATGGTCAGCATACCGATCTACTCGCACGAACCAGCCGCTTCCTCATCACGGAGGAATCCAGCGCGACGACGCCTGAGATTCCCACGCCCGACCTCAATGCCTGGCGCTACTATGCGGCGCTGCCCCAGGAGCCCGCCGCCGGACAGACCTATAGCCTGCTCGATCACCTGCGCCACCTGCTGGCGGTTGATCCCGATCTGGAGGCGGCTCATCTGCACGGCGGCCTGGACATCTGGGCGTTCAGAGACACGCAGCAGGTGTTTCAGTGGGCGCTGAGCGCCAGAGATGACTGGAATGCGCAGCGCTATTCTTCCCTGCGCACTGAGGCCATCTCGATGCTCGATTATCTGGATGGCAGCGCGAATGTCGCTGCCGATACCCCGCCAGGGACGCCGATTCTGGCGAACAGCCAGATTGCGCAGGTCGGGCTGCTCGAATTCGATCCGGCGCATCAGAATCCGCCGGGCTACCTCTACCATATTGAGCTGCACCTGAATGGGGTGCTGCAATCGCCCGGCTCGACACAGTATCAGCGCGCGCAAGCGACCCAGATCACCGCGACGCTCAGCCACGTCAAGACGGCGCTGGAGCAGGTGCGCCACGACGCCACGCAGCTCGCAGCGATGGACAATGCGCAACTGGCCCAGCCATCCACGCTGAGCCTGCTCAACGACATGGTCATCGCCGCCACCAACGCCTATCAGGGCCAGACGAATCCTTCCACGAACCAGACACAGAATGGCATGTCACAGCTCTACGTCCAGATACAAAAGCTGGCGATGTTCAGCGTCACGCCCTATCGCCACTAGCGTGCGGCTCATCGAAAATGCGTAGCGGGCGCTGCGCGAGTAGCGGCGCCAGCCAATCTTGCGCTATCTATAACAACACAAACAACCCAAGCGCGCGGGTTCTACCCAAAACTGGGGGCTAGCGCGGGGCCAGCGGTTAAAACCGCGCCTGCAGGGCCGCCGGCCCACGAGGTCCGCCTGCGCGGACCCCCATCCGGATCCGGACCCGCGCAGGCGGGTCTGGTGGTGGCCCGCAGGCCACCTTCAGGCGCGGTTTCAACCGCTGGCTGCCCCCATCGGCGCAACCTCCGGTGTTTGGTAGAACCAAGCGCGTGTAACGGCTGGACGATATACTTCATATCAGATATAGCCGAGATCGGAGCGCGAGCGCAGGCTGACGCTGCCGATAGGTGTTGATGACGGTGGTGGAGCGCGTCAGGAAAGCGAGTTGAGCA
>JAICSR010000197.1 GCA_025936795.1 Ktedonobacterales bacterium
CTTGGCCAAGGACTATGAGACGCAGGTGGAGTCGAGTGAAGCGCTGATCTACGTTGGCATGACTCATCTCATGCTGCGCCGCTTAACGCGCTTGGCTTCCGCCTCCCTTCGCTCGTCTGCTTAACTTTCAAAACTAACTCTAAGAGGGAGCAAGGCGCGAAGGGGAATGCATGCAGTATATGTGCGTGTCATTTCCAGCGTCAAGTGTACGCATGCGCGGGAGAGTTCAGACCGGGAGGAATGGAGATTGGGAGAGCGCGAAAGTCTGATCAGCGATAGGCGGCCCGAGGCAGCCCAGGCGCCGGTGAGAAAATAGAGACATAGGTGAGTGCAGGAACCTTGGGATGAGCGTGTTCTGCTATTAATCATGGCCCTACTTCATCGGACAGTGCAGGTCCGAACTCTTACCGCAGCCCTATGTTATACTGGCGGCAAGCCACATCCCCGCAGGTATGCCGCCGCTCCGTCCGCAGCGATGGCGGGCGCGCCAGCGCTTGACGCTGGCCTGCCTCCACCGCCAAACCTCCTGCATGATTTGGCGCGCGTGGTCCTGTGGCGTATGCTCACTGATGGATGCGGCCAATGCTGTGACGCGGCGCGCTGCGAGACGTTCGGAGGCGTTCGGAGGCGTTCGGAGGCGTTTGGGCGGGCGAGTTGGGCCAGAGTGTGGAGAGCGAAAGCATGGGCAGAAACGGTTCAAGTGGGGATTGGGGTCCTCCCAGGGGCGCCGGGCGCAGCGGGTCCTCGCCCGACAACGACCGACGCGGCTCGCGCACACGCATGAGCAGCTCCCAGATCACCTCGGCCCTGCGCGAAGCCCAGCAATTGCAGCAAGAGGGGCGCGTCGGCGAGGCGGTGGCCATCTGCGAGGAACTGCTGGAGAGCGGCGTTGATCGCCCCGATGTCCACTACTTCCTTGGCTGGCTCTGCCAGGAGGCCGACCGCTGGGATGACGCTGCCTCGCAGTTCGAGTTGCTGCTCGACGATCCCGAATATGCGCTCTCCTGCTTCTATGCGCTTGGCCAGTGCGCCCGCGCGCTCGGCCAGGTGGAGGACGCGGCGCGCTACTTCGATGAAGCGGTGGATCGCGTCAACCTGGATGTGCTGGCCCAGGATGAGTCGGATCAGCTGCTCCAGCTTTGTCAGGAGGCCGCCGAGGCCCACCGCGACATGCGCGACAACGAGGGCGCCGAGACGATTTTCTCCGCGCTGTTGGGCTATCTGCGCAGCCAGGGCTGGCAAGAGCAGGTGGCCGAGGTCGAGCGCATGATGCGCGAGACGCTAGGGACCAATCCGCCGCCGCCACGCCGCAAACGCGACGCCAACGCCTCGCGCAACCTCAGCGAGAATATCCCGCATCGCCCGAATGGCCGGGGAACGGGTTCGCCCGTCGCAGGCAACGGAGCGAACGCCGCCGCCAATCTGCTCCAGGCGTCGCGTCCGGGGGTCGCGCCTGCGGATCTGGGGGCGCCTGCATCGGGCGATCCCTTTGGCGGCGGCGCGCAAGGCGTCAACCCGCTGAATGATCCGCCGGGCTTCGCCAATGCGCCGACGGATGGGCCGTTTGGCGGGGGCCTGGCTGGCGCGCTTGGCGCCTCATTCCCTGGCGGCGTGGCGCGCGGGCCACTCTTTGGTGGCGACTCGATCAACGATCCCGGTCTGCTCGATGGCGGCGACCCGCTGGGCCGCATCATCGAAGGGTTGGCGGGGCCGCAGGTCGGGCTGCGCGCCAGCCTGGAACTGCTGCCGCCCCAGCAACGCGCGCAGGTGGCGCAGGCGGTCCGCGAGATCGAGAACTACATCGGACATGGCCTCTTGACCGCCGCCATCGAGCAGTGCATGCGCGTGATCGAGATTGCGCCACAATACCTCGACATCCATGTGCTGCTGGCCGAAATCTACGTGCGGCAGGGCAAGATCGAGCAGGCGGCGCCGAAGTATGTAATCCTCGCCGAGCAGTATCTGATGAGCGGGCGCATAGACTCCGCCATCGCCACCTACCGCCGCATCCTGCAGTTGGAGCCAAACAATCTGCCCTTCCGCCTCAAGTTGATTGAGTTGCTCAACCAGGAAGGCCGCTCCGATGAGGCGCTGACCGAGCGCATGGCGGCGGCGGAGGCCTATCTGCGCGCGGGCTATGCCGAGCGCGCCGTGCAGGAGTATGAGCAGGCGCTGGTGGCGTGGCCGGGCAATGTGCAGGTGCGGCTCAGCTACGCCAATGCGTTGATGCGCGCAGGCAAGTCGGCCCAATCGGTCGCGGAGTATCAGCGGGTGCTCCAGGTGGACGCGGGCAACGTGCTGGCGCTGGCCCGCTGGCAGATCGCGCTGGCCTCCGGCGTGGGGGTCGCGCCGGGGATGAGCGCGCCAGGCGCTGGCTCTGGGCGGGTAGCCGAACTGGAGACGCTGGGCCGCCTGTTGCGGGCGCTGCGCGCGGAGAACTTCCGCAGCTACGACGAGATCGTGCGCGAGTATGTGCAGGCGCTCAATGCGACGCCCGGCAGCGCCAATCTGCGCTATGCGCTGGGCGAAGTGCATCTGGCGGCAGGGCGCCAGCAGGAGGCGCTGACCGCCTTCCAGCAGATCGTCACGCTGCCTGGCTTCGAGGCGCTCGCGCGCTATGCGCTGGGGCAGGCCTATCTGCTCAGTGGCGACCAGATCAACGCGGCCAGCGCCGTGCGCGAGCTGGAAGACGCCGCCGGACTGGTGCGCCGCGCGCCGCCAGAGCCAGCGGTCTGGTCGGCGCGCCCGCGCGCCGACCATGAGGAGCGGCTCTCGCCAGAGATCGAGATCTCGACGCTGCTGGCGCATGCCTACCAGATGTCGGGGCAGGTCGCGCAGATGCAGAAGACGCTCAATGACGTCAGCCAGCATCGCGCGCGCAACGATGAGGTCTACACCCTGATCGCCGAAGTCTCGGCGCGCCGACCCGATGCGCCCGGCCAGCTCCAGGAGTATGCCCAGCTAGCCAAGCAGTTCCGCGCCAACCGGCAGGTGGAGAACGCGGTGCTGGTGCTGCGCGAGATGGAGCGCCTGGCGCCCGAAGACCCGGCCGTGCGCAGCGAGTTGGCCGACATCCAGATCACACGTGGCCAGCTCGATGAAGGCGCCGCCGAACTGCGCGCGCTGGCCGACATCTACATGCGGCGCGGGGCGCTGGCTGAGGCGGCGCAGGTCTTCCAGCGGCTGGCCGAGATCGCCTGGACGGCGAGCAATCATGAGGAGGCGCTCACGCTGCTGCGCCAGGCGATTCAATACTCCACTGACGATATGTCGCTGCGTCATCAGTTCGTGCAATATTGTCTGGAGATTGGGCGCAACGCCGAGGCAGCGGAGCAGCAGACCGTCATCGCACGCTACTACTTCGCCAGCCGCCAGTCGCGCGAGGCGGTGGCCGCGCTCCAGCAGTTGATTGCGATGGACAAGCTGAACTTCGAGGCCTACGACCTGCTCGGCCAGACCTATTACTCCGTCGCCGAGTATGACCAGGCGGCGCGCGTCTATCGCAATCTGGCGAAGGTGGACCCCACCAATCAGCTTGCGCATGTGCGTCTGCGCGAGCTCGCCTCGGTGCGCTCGCAGGGCTAGCCCCAGAACTCGCCCCCGGAGCGCTGGGTCGTCAGCGCTCCCATCCTCTCCTCAGGGCTCCGCGCCGCTGTTTTGTGGTTGCTTCGCCGCAAACTGGCGCGCGAGTTGCGCTACCTGTGTAGCAACGCCGCGCGGAGGAGTGCGGCGCCATCGCACAGCGCGCCAGGAGCGACGCGGCTCCCTGGAGCTTGCGCGATGACACACATGGAAGAGGAGATAACTACCATGAATGACGACTACAACACCGACCACGACGACGATCTGGGCGCCAAGGGCGATGAGAACCAGGCGAAGGGCAACATGCGCGACGCCGCCGGAAAGATTCAGGAAGGCTTCGGCAAGCTCACCGGCCAGGACGACGTGGAGCGCAAGGGCCGCGAGAAGCAGATGGAAGGCAAGGCGCAGAATCTCGGCGGGCGCGTGCAGAAAGGCGCCGACGATATGGTAGATGACCTGAAGGATGATAGCGACGAGTAACGCCGCGTTCGACTTCGGTCGCTAGCAAGCGGTGAACCCTCTCCCTCGGCCTCCTCTCTGGGAGGGTCAGGGGAGAGGGTTCACTGTGCGCCAGGTTCGCTAGGATCGCTGCTTCGGCTTGCCGTGGCCGTTCTGCTTGGCCTTGCCCTCGTCGGCAGGCGCGCCAGTGACGCTGCGCGAGGTAAGCTCTGTGGGCGCGCTGACACGCCCCTCGCCACCCTGCTCATCGCCCATCCGCTGTCGTTGCTGAATGGCGTCGCGCCCGCCTGGACGGCTGGCGCCACCCTGGCTGGACGATTCGCGCTGCTGACGGTTCCAGCGCTCGGCCTCGGCGGCTGCGCGCCCGGTGTTGCGCTCGTTGCGCAGTGCGCCCATCGCATAGCCGAAGCGCCGTGAGCGCTGCGAGAGCAGATAGCCGCCGATGACCAGCGCCAGCAGAATCACCACTAGCGGTATCCAGTTGGGGAACGAATTGCCACTTGCGGTCACGCCCGTGGGGTAGCGCGCCAGTTGGCCCACCGCCGCATAGACCACCGGAGCGCCTTGCGGGCCTTGAGTCACCGCCAGCGCTTGTACGCCACCCGTCAGGCCGGGCGCCACGGACTGCCAGTGCGCGCCGCCATCGGTCGAGCGGTAGACCGCGCTGCCGATGCCGACGTAGAGCCAACTGGGCTGCTGGGGCAGCGTCGCCAGCGCCAACGCGGTCCCCTGCGGCAGGGCCCCATCCAGGTGTGTCCAACTCTGTCCCGCGTTGGCGCTGCTGAAGAGACCCTGGGTCGTGGCGGCGAAAAGCGTGGGCGAGCCGCCTGCGGAGGAGCCTGGCAGCGTCGCCAGATCGTTGACCTGCACGCCTGCTGGCAGACCAGTCGCCCGCGCCGTCCAGGTCTGGCCACCATCGGCGCTGGCGTAGACCGGCGCGCCAGTGGCGCCGATCAATCCCAGCAGCCAGAGCTGATCGGGCGCGTCCCACACGAATGTCACTGGCGCCGCCTGGGCAGGCAGACCAGCGCTGGCCAGCGTCCAGCTTGCGCCGTTGTTGACGCTGCGATAGACGCCTGCGTGATCTAGGCCCGCGAGCAGCGTCGTGGCGTCGGGCGTGGCGGCCAGCGCCACCGCCGCCACCTGGCTGGGCAGCCCTGTGCTGTAGGCGCTCCACAGGTCACCAAAGTTGGCGCTGCGGTAGAGGCCATCGCTCGTCCCAGCGAAGATCACGCCCGCCTTCAGTGGGTCGGGCAGCACGCTGGCGACCACCGCGTCGTGCGGGATGCCGTCACCGCTGACCACATCCCCGGACTGATCGGCCCGCCCTCGGTAGACGCCGCCATTGTCAGCTCCAGCATAGACCAGCCCGGCGACATGCGGATCGGCGACTACCGTGTAGACGTGCGCGCCATCCTCTGGCCCGATCAGCCGCCAGGCGCCTGCCACCTGTGACCCACAGCCAGCCAGCAGCGCCAGCATGCCTAGCAGCGCGCCCAGCGACGCCAGCAGACCCAGCGGCGCACGGCGAGGAGCATGCTCTGCTCGCCCGGCGTGTGTGGAATGCTGGGCGCGTCTGGCGAGGACCCCAGCGAACCCGTGGAGGGGCGCGTCAATCATTTTAGTCCAAGCCTTACATGATAGCTGATATACCAGGGAATCGGCGTGGCGGGCAGCGCCGCACGCGCCGCCTGCTCAAACTCCGCCAGATGCGCTTCTTCGGCAGTGATCACACCCAACGCCAGGATGGACGACATCGAGCGCGCCAGGCCAATGAAGCGGTCAGCGTCGCCTTGCTCGACGTTGTGCAGCGCAATCTCCTTCACCTGCCGGAATTGGCCGCTGGCGCGCATGCGCGCCAGATGGCCAGACTTCTCCCAACCGGCTGGACTTACCTGCTGCTCTTTCGTCGCAGCGACCTTGAAGATGCGAGCCATGAAGCTATGGAAGAGCGCATCAGCCTCCCAGGTGGTAACTGGTGGCCAGTCATGATCATACGCCGCGAAGACACCGCCACGCCGCAGAATGCGCGCCACCTCGGCCAGCGTCGTCGTCGGCTCCATCCAGTGGAAGGCTTGCGACGCGGTCACGATGTCGGCGCAGCCATCGGGTAGCCCGGTCTGCTCGGCGGTCGCGGCGATGAAGCGCACCTGCGCGGCGTCCGGGCGCTCGCGCGCCACGCGCCGCTCGGCCTGGGCGCGCATCTCGTCGTTCGGCTCGATGCCGATCACCTGCTGCGCCACGTCGGCCCAGAGCAGCGTCGAGAGGCCTGTGCCGCTGCCCAGGTCCACCACCAGCGCTGGGCGCGGGGCCTCGGCAAGCTGTGTCAGCAACGCCGGAAGAATCGCGGGCGCGGCAGGACGATGCGCGTCGTAGGTCGCCGCGACGCCATTCCAGTGGGCGATGCGCTGCCGTGTCGCCGCCTCAGTTGCGCGGTCGTCGTTCGCCGCTGGGTCATCCACCGCCATGCCGTACGCCCCCTGATCGTTCGCCTGATGGTTCACTGATTGCCATGAATTCGCTAGGGCAGCAGCGCCAACTCCTGGCCCATGCCACGCTCGCGCGCCTGCTGATAGATATACGCCGCCGTCACCACATCCTCCGCGCCGATGCCCAGCGATTTGAAGAGCGTGATTGCCTCGGCGTCGGGACGTCCAGAGACCTTGCCCGCGACGATCTGCCCCAGCTCGACCAGACGCCCCTCGCTGGCCGCCTCGACCAGGCTAAACTGCCCCTCATGCTCTGGTATGAGCAGGTCGCCTGCTTCCGTCTTGGCCTGCTGCTCGTCGTCCACCGCGATCAGCGCGCTGCGCAGCACCGTCGCGGTATCCACCTCGCGGCGATGGCCCCAGTTCGACCCCATCGCGTTGACGTGCGCGCCGGGGCGTAGCCACTCGCCGCGCATCACCGGCTCGCGCGCGGTCGTCGCCGTCACCACGATGTCCGCCGCGCGCACAGCTTCCTCCGCGCTGGCGACGGAGCGCGCCTCGACGCCAGTCGCCCCCGTCAACTCGTGGCAGAAGGCCTCACGCCGTTGCTGATCGCGCGAGAAGACGAGCAGCGTTTGCACAGGCCGCGCCGCGAGCATCGCCAGCGCCTGTGTGTGCGCCTGGCCGCCCGCGCCGAGCAGCGCCACCACGCGGGCGTCGTCGCGCGCCATATGGCGGGTGGCCACGCCCGACGCCGCGCCCGTGCGCATCTGGCCGAGCAGATCAGCCTCGACGATGGCGAGCAGCCGTCCATCCTCCGCCGAGGAGAGCAGCACGACGAAACGCGCCTTGCCACCAGCGACAGTGTAGGTC
>JAICSR010000398.1 GCA_025936795.1 Ktedonobacterales bacterium
AAACCACCCATACCACCGGGCCGCAAGCCTTATCTCGGCGACCTTCGTGAGAGCGAATGGACGTTGGTAGGGAGCAGGCGATGTGTTGGCTTCTCCGGGTGCTGATTATCAGGCGCATCAGGCAAGTTGGATTGGCGCGCAGTGCGCAAGGTGGACGTTATCGTGGCAAACGGTCTAACTGGAGCGGAAGCCGGGCTGAGCCTGGATGATCAGGTCACCATAGCATTGCACGCGATAGCGGCCGCAGGGGGATTAGCTCCTATCCAGGCAGTCTACGACGCTGTTGAGAAGGCAATCCCGAATCATACGCTCTCAGATCAGGGCAGAGCTTCACTCCGGCGCATCGTCAACAGCTACGCGGTGAAAGCTCACTACATTTATCCATATGACAAGAACAATCCGGGCTGGAGAATTACCCCCGAAGGCCGTGATTTCCTCACGTTCGAACAGGAATCCCCAAAGACAATCGAGGTCATTGATGTAGACAGGGAGTCCTTACGTGTTGTCCCTGCAAACGCAGTGCGAGGGGAGATTTTCGAGCGCCACATTGAGGTACTTCTGAAACAGATGTATCCCAGACACGCATGGATTCATACAGGCCGATACAAACGCAATGAGCGGGGACTCGACTTCTATGGAGCCAGGCTCACTCCAGATGAAGGCCAGCCGAACAGTATCGGAGTCCAGACGAAACTACATCAGCCGAGCCATGCGCCTCTGGAGATCGAGTGGCTCAAGTTTCTGAGCGGCTGTTTCGCACGACGAGTCAACCTTGCGGTCTTTATCACGACTGGCAGGCTCACGGGAGAACAGCACCGCGAGGCCATAGAGGCACAGGTTCTGGTTGTTGCAGGACGTGAGGAAGTCAACAGAATATGCGCTCAGTTTCACGTGGGGCCGTTCACTGACTTTGATACCGAGGCGTCTCTCTAATCCCCGCTGCCTAGCGCTACGGATGGCGTCTCGCCGCTGCCAACCGTAGCGCTGGGCCTCATCTCATGAGCGCCAGCGGCAGCGCAGTCTACGCCTCCCCGCCACTGGTGCGCAGGTCCGCCGGAATCTGCGCGCGGTCGAGCAGCGCCGCCACGCCGGGGAGCGTGCGCCCCTCCAGGAACTCCAGCGAGGCGCCGCCGCCGGTGGAGACATGCGTGAGCTTGTCCGCCGCGCCTGCCGCCTCCACCGCCGCCGCCGAGTCGCCACCGCCGACGATGGTGATTGCGCCCGCCTCGGTCCGCTCGACCAACATCTGCACCAGCGCATTCGTCCCCAGCGCAAAGGCCGGGAACTCCGCCACGCCTAGCGTGCCATTCCATACGATGGTCGCTGCGTCGCTGAGCGCCTCACCGAAGGCCTGCAACGTCTGTGGCCCCACGTCGAGGATGCGCCAGCCCGCAGGAACCGCGTCGGGCGTGGTCAGCCTGCGCTCGGCGTCAGCGGCGAACTTGTCGCCGACGGCCACATCCACCGGCAGGATGAAACGCTTGCCCGCGCGCTGCGCCTTCCGCATGAGCCGCCGCGCCTCGTCGAGCTTGTCGTCTTCCACCAGCGAATCGCCGACATCCAGCCCCTGCGCCTTGAAGAAGGTATTCGCCATGCCGCCGCCGATCAGCAGGGCATCGGCGAGGTCAATCAGCCGATCGAGCGCGGCGATCTTGTCGGAGACTTTGGCGCCGCCGGAGATGGCGACGAATGGGCGCTTCGGCTGCTCCAGCGCGGAGCCGAGGAAGGTCAGCTCCTTCTCCATCAGGAGGCCCGCCACCGCTGGCAGGTCGTGCGCCACGCCCTCCGTGCTGGCGTGCGCGCGGTGCGCCGTGCCAAAGGCGTCGTTGACGTAGACCTCGCCCAGCGCCGCAAGCTGGCGCGCGAAGGCGGGATCGTTCGCCTCCTCCTCTGGATGGAAGCGCAGATTCTCCAGCAGCAGCGCCTCGCCTGGCTTGAGCGCCTGCGCCATCGCCTCGACCTGCGGGCCGACGCAATCGGGCGCCAGCGCGACGGGGCGCCCGAGCAGTTCGCTCAGGCGCTCCGCCACTGGACGCAGGCTGTATTTCGGGTTGACCTTGCCTTTGGGGCGCCCCAGGTGGCTCATCAACACGACTGAGGCGCCGTGATCGAGCAGGTACTGGATAGTCGGCAGCGAGGCGCGGATGCGCGTGTCATCCGTAATCGCCCCACTGTCGTCCTGCGGGACATTGAAGTCCACGCGCTCCAGCGCCCGCTTGCCGCGCACCGTGATGTCGCGAACGGTCGCTTTGTCCATCGTCAGCGGTCTCCCTACAGGCGCTCGGCGATGAAGTTGGTCAGGTCGGCCACACGCGAGGAATAGCCCCACTCGTTGTCGTACCACGCGATGACCTTGAGGAAGTTATCGCCCAGCATCATCGTCGAGAGGCCATCAATGATGCAGGAGTGGGAGTCGCCCCGGAAGTCACTGGAGACGAGCGGCTCCTCCGTGTAGTCGAGGATGCCCTTGAGCTTGCCAGCAGCCTGCTGCTTGAAGAGGCCGTTGACCTCGTCCACCGACGTTCCCTTGTTGAGGATGGCGACGAAGTCCACCACCGAGACGGTGACGGTCGGCACCCGCAGCGAGAAGCCGTCGAACTTGCCCTTCAGCTCTGGGATGACCAGGGCGAGCGCGCGGGCGGCGCCGGTGCTGGTGGGGATGATGTTGGCGCTGGCGGTGCGCGCGCGGCGCAGGTCGGGATGCACGACATCGAGCGTGCGCTGGTCATTGGTGAAGGAGTGAACGGTCGTCATCATGCCCTTCTCGATGCCATAGGCGTCGTTGACGACCTTGGCCGCCGGGGCGAGGCAGTTGGTCGTGCAGGAGGCATTCGAGATGATGTTGTCCTTGGCGGGATCGTACTTGTCTTCGTTCACACCCAGCACCAGCGTGATGTCCTCACCCTTCGCTGGCGCCGAAATGATGACCTTCTTGACCGAATCGCGCCTGTGCGCCGCCGCCTTCGTGGCATCGGTGAAGAAGCCCGTGCTCTCGATCACGATCTGCGCGCCGACCTGGCCCCAGGGAATCTGGCCGGGGTCGCGATCTGAGAAGACGTGGATGTGCTTGCCGTTGATGATGAGCTCGTTGTCGCCAACCTCCACGGTTCCGTTGAAGCGGCCATAGGTGGAGTCGTAGCGGAAGAGGTGGGCATTGGCCTCAAGATCGGCGACATCGTTGATGGCGACGACCTCGATGTCGTTGGGGTAGCGCTCAAGCATGGCCTTCAGGCTCTGGCGCCCGATGCGCCCGAAACCGTTGATTGCGACTCGCGTTGCCATGAAGGATATCCTCCTGTAAGCGGCTTGTGCTGGAAAACAACTCCAGCGACGCGGCTCCATTGCCACGTCCTACGCGCCGGGGACGCCTCACACCGCCTGATGCGCAGGCCTCCGGGCATCCGTCTCGAATTGTATCACTGTTCCCGACGTGGTGATGACACGCTCGGCCTTGATGAGATGAACTAAATGGCGCGGATACCGGGAGGCCCGACCTCACCCCCAGCCCCTCTCCTGCGAGGAGAGGGGAGCAGGCTCCGTCTCCCCCGCTCCTCGTGGGAGCGGGGGCCAGATGGTGAGGTCTGCCTGGCGCCACGAGCATATCCGCATCTGCTAGTTCATCTACATGGCTGCGACGATCTGCTATCTACAGCCGCTCGATGATTGTCGCCGTTCCCAGGCCGCCGCCGCAGCACATCGCCTGCAAGCCATAGCGCGCGCCGCGTC
>JAICSR010000283.1 GCA_025936795.1 Ktedonobacterales bacterium
CGGCGAGATGGGGCAGGAGCATCCCGCAGATGTCTGGGTGGCGTTCTTCGAGCATATCGCGCAGTATGACCGGCTCTATCGGGCGCTGCTGGGCAGCAAGGGCAGCCCCTGGTTTGTGAGCAAGATGCGCGCGTCTCTGGCGGACCTGGTGAAAGAGCGGGGACGTCTGCCGCACGGACCGGATAGTCGCACCGTCCACACCTTCTCAGATGAGTTTGTGCCAGACCTCGTCGCGGCGATGTTTGTGGAAGCGATCACCTGGTGGCTGGAGCAGGGAAGGCCCTACACGCCCAAAGAGATCGCCACGCGCAGCTCGCTGCTCGCCGCTGCAATCTTCAAGGAGGCGGACACCTGGCTGCGCGTCTGACAATGGCCGTATGTACCATCCGCGAGTACCCCAGCGGGTAAACCAGCTAGCCGCCCCCTACGCCCGCAGCGCCAGTCGCTGCCAGGCGGCGCGGAAGGCCGAGCCGTAGAGGCGTGGGTGCTGCAGGAACATGCCGCGCGCCATGCCGAAGAACGCTTTGTCCATGCCCATGATTGGCGTCTCCAGCAGGGCGGCGCGCACGACGCGATTGCCCTCTGGCGAGGCCATGATGCTGACCAACGCTTGCAGGTCGGCGTTCGAGGTCATGTGATCCAGCGCGAAGCGAATCCAGTCCTCGATCTGGAGGTACGGGCCGAGCCGCCCAGCCTGAGGCAGCGTGCGCAGGTAGACCTTCATCGCAGAGGGCGCGCCATTCAGCAGCTCCTGCGCCACTGCCTGCGCCGCCAGCCGCCCACTGATGAGCGCGGGATAGATGCCGCCGCCCGTCGCCGCGCCACATAGCCCGGCAGCGTCGCCCAGTAGCAGCGCCCGCCCGCGCGCATCATCACGGTAGACGCGCTTGAGCCGCCCGCCAACGGGGATATTTCCGCCTTTGCGCTCCACCACGCGCATCTGGCTCAAGTCTGTCACGTCGCTAAACATCGTCCGCGCCGCGCGCAACGACTCGTTGGGCTTGAACTCGCGCTGGCGACCCGCCACACCGAACGCCGCCATCTCCGCGTGCGGCGCCAGCCAGACACAGTAGCCCGGCGCCAACTGCGCATCCATCACCAGATAGAAGGTGTCGCGCTCGATCTCGACCCCCTCCACCAGCCACTCCGCGCCCGCCAGCATACGCTCGTTGCGGTCAAGGTCCAGCGCCTGCGCTACCCGCGAACGCGCGCCATCTGCGCCAATCAGCATGCGCGCCCGCAGCTCGACCGCGCGGGCCGCTGTCCCCGCCTCCGCCGCAGACGCCAGATAGGTCACGCGCATCACGCCGTCGCTCTCGCGCGTCGCCTCGTGGAACATCGCGCCGCAGATCACCTCTGCGCCGTGGCCCTGCGCCTGCTCAGCCATCCATTGCAGCAGGCCCGTTACGTCGGCCATGTAGAAGCGGTAGGCTGCGCTGTCAAACTCCGCCACGGTCTCGGTTCCCGACGCGCGGATGCGTAGCCGCCGCACGGCGTTCATCAGGTAGCGCTGGGGAACCTCTATGATGTCGAACACGTCGCTGAAGAGGATGCCAGTCGTGCGGACGACCCCGCCAACGATCGGGTCACGCTCCAGCACGAGCGTGCGCAGCCCGCGCGCGGCGGCGACACTGGCGAAACTCAATCCCGCGAAGCTCGCCCCGACCACGATCACATCATAGAGATCGCGCTGTGGCGTGTTGGTAGCCGACGACATCCCTCGCTGCCTTTCATGACGTTTCGACGTGTAGCGCCTGGCATGTACAGTATGCCGACATCAGCGGCGCCCAGCGCAAACGAAAACCCCCTCTCCAGCGTGGAGAGAGGGCTTCGTGCGCTGAGACGCGGCGCGTCAGGCGCGTGTCCCCGCGAGTTGGCGGCGCTGCGCGGGCGTCGTCGTTTTGCTGGGTGGCCGGGTGCGCCCGAACCAGTAGCCGAACCAGGTGCGATACTCCTTCTTCTCCCACACCACCAGAATCATACTGGCGTTGAAGATCGAGGAGAACGTGCCGGAGGCGATGCCGATCAGCAGGGCCAAGGTGAACTCGCGGATGCTGTCGCCGCCGAACAGGCTCAGCGCCGAGAGCGTGAAAATCACGGTCAGCGAGGTGTTGAGCGAGCGCGACATCGTCTGGATCAGGCTGGCGTCTACAATCGTCTCGAACGACTCCGACGTGCGGTGCGCCAGGTTCTCGCGGATGCGGTCGAACACCACGATGGTGTCGTGGACCGAGAAGCCGATGACCGTCAGGATCGCGGTCAGGAAGATCGTGTCCACCTTGAAGTTGAAGAAGTAGCCGAAGATCGCCCAGAGGCCCAGCACCACCAGCACATCATGTAACAGCGCGATGATCGCGCTGGCGCCGAAGCGGAACGAGCGCCCGATGCTGCCAACCTTGCGGAAGGCGAAGCCAATGTAGAGCAGGATGAAGACCGCTGCCAGCAGCACGGCGAAGAAGGCGTTGCGCGCCGTCTCGGACGCGATGGAGGGGCCAACCTCGTTGACGCTCTGCACGTAGACTGGTCCATACTTGGCGCCCAGACCCGCTACGATGTTATCCAGCGGCGCGCCGTTCAGGAAGGTCTGCGTGTTGACCTGGAACGTCTGCGGATTCTTGCCAAGCTCCACCGCCGTAACCTTCACCGGGAAGGTTTGCCCCGCCGCAGTTCCCGTCGTGGGCGTTGCGGTGGCAGTGGCCGTCGCGGCTGGCGTGGTTGTCGGCGTGGTCGTGCTGTTCGGATTCGTGGTTGTCACTGGCGCCGCGTCGGTCTGCGGCAGGTTCTGCAACGCCGCATCAACGCTGGCTGGCGTCACTTTGCTATCGAAGTAGACCACCATCAGCGCAGTCTCTGGCGAGCCATTCACGCTCGGCAGCGTGTACATCGTGTGGTCTTTGTGCGCGGGCGGCAGCTTGTATTTCGCGTCGGCCAGCCGCGCCAGCACCGTCGCCTCTTCCTGCTTGCCAATTGGTCGGTCAAACTGGATGAAGGCGTAGTTCGCCGCAGGAATCGAACCCTTCGCGTCGGTTGCGGCGAGTACCTGCACATCTTGCGCATGCTGCTTCGAGTTCTCAAAGGCGCTCTGAATCGCAGTGGTTGTCACGCCTTGGCGCGCAAACCGCATGCTGATCGTGTCGCCCTTGGTGAAGTCAATGCCCAGGTTCAGATGCCAGAAGATCAGCGCGAGTATTCCCGGCACAATGATGAGGCCAGAGGCCAGGAAAAACCAGTACTTGTGGCGTGTCAGGTGATACACAGTCTATTCCTCCGCCCCGGTCTGCTCTTCGGTCATGCGCGCGGTGTCAGGCTTCGAGCCGTTTGCGCCCGCGCCTACCCCTGCCAGCGCCTCGTCATTGTCAGCGTCAAGCGCGTCAGGTATGGCGACGCTTGCCACCGTAGCGCGAGCAGTCGGCGCGACCACAGCGGGCCGCCTCGACGCGGTACGTAGCTGCGGATTGTAGCGTGCGACCTTGAGCGCATCGGCGGGTAGCGAGTAGAGCGCCGGATGCGTCGCGATGCCAGAGAACAGCAGCAGATTCAGGAAGTTGCGCGTCACCACTACAGCGGTAAAGAGGCTGAGCAGCACGCCGATGATGAGGTTGGTCGCAAAGCCGACGATGATCGTCGCGCCGAAGTTGCTGCCGAACCAGTAGAGGATCGCGCCTGTGATGATCGTCGAGGCGTTCGAGTCGCGGATGGAGGGCCATGCGCGCTTGAAGCCGAGATCAATCGCCGAGGCCATTGTGCGCCCGGCGCGTAACTCCTCTTTCATACGCTCGAAGATCAGGATATTCGCATCTACCGCCATGCCAATCGTCAACACCATCGCGGCGATGCCCTCAAGCGAGAGCGTGACGCCAAGCAGCTTGATGACCGCGTAGATCAGCCCGGCGTAGAGCAGCAGCGCGATGTCAGCCAACAGACCGGGCAGGCGATAGTAGATCAGCATGAACAGGACGACCAGCCCCAGGCCGATCAGCGCCGCGCGGACGCTATACTCAATCGCCTGCTGGCCGAGGGTCGCAGCCAACTGTTGCTCGCTCACCACCGCCAGCGGCAGCGGCAGCGCGCCATACTTGAGCTGCGTCGCAAGGTCCTGTGCGGATTGGATGCTGCCAATCCCGTTGATCTCGCCCTGGCCGTCAATCTCGCTCTGAATCTGGGCCGACTCGATGACTGAGCCATCCAGTGTGACGGTCAGATAGCCGCCCTGGTTGTCGCGTGTGTAGTTGGCGAAGGCCGAGCGCGCGGGACCCTGGAACTCAAAGGTTACAATTGGCTGGTTGTTCTGGTCGAGTGTCGCGGAGATGGACTTCGGGTCGAGTTGTGCGCCCGTGAAGGCGACCTTGTATTGCCCTGGCTGCACCACCGTGCCGACGTTCAGGGGCGTGCCTTGCGTGTCAATGATCTCCATCTTGCCGGTCTTGCCGAGCAGTTCGTTCGCCTGCTGCGTGTCTTGCAAGCCCGGAAGCTGAACGAGGATGCGGTTGCTGCCCTGCTGGCGCACGACGGCGTCGTTCACACTGAGGCCACCCGCCACACGTTTTTGCACCGCATTCAGCGCATCGGGCAGCAGCGAGGCGATGTCGCACTTGGGCTGGTCGCTCGGGCAACTGGCCTCCAGCACGATCTGGATACCACCCTGGAGGTCAAGACCTTGTTTGACCGCAAGGTTGTTCTTATAGCTTCCGATATGAATGCCCGGTGTATTAGGCAGATCCACATAGGTCGCGCCCGCCCCCAGGAGGAGGATGAAAACGAGAAAGAGAATGGAGCGGACAGTGTTGCCGCGCATGGAGACAAGCCCCCTCGCTAGAAGTCCTGAGCGTCACAGATCCGTTGCGCGAACCGCTCGCGCCCCGACGCCGCATCTCGACGCCGGATGGTGAATGGCCCAGGCTGACCGCAGCGCCGACGCGGCTTTGCGGTCGCAGGGGCAATCCATGAAATCCAGCATGAAATCCAGCGGAAATCCCTGCGCGTCACGCGCCAGCCATGGCGTGTCGGTGTCGTCGCTCAGATACGAGCGTATTCTGGCGCAGTATATCTGAGCGCATGAGGCCTGTCAAATGAATTGTGACCCTCTCACGCCCGTTCCAGTCTGGGCTGGCGGCTTCCTTCGCTGGCGATTCCCTGCGGATTCGCCGTTGTCTCGTCGCCTGCTCTCAGACCGCCTCACGCCGTGCTACTCCAAACGAGCGAAGGCGTCCCAGTGGCACAGGTGGTACCGCTTCAGTCACAGTCCGCTCGTCAGGCGCCGCTCGCGCTGACGACCTGGGCGCTGACGAGCGTCACTGGGGCGGGCAGAGGTGGTGATTTCAGCTCAGCGGCCAGCGCTTGCGCATCGGCCATCCTCTTGAATCCGTTGATCTGTCCCTGGCCATCAATCTCGCTCTGAATCTGCGCCGACTCGATCACGACGTTGTCGAC
>JAICSR010000255.1 GCA_025936795.1 Ktedonobacterales bacterium
CGCCAGCAGTGTTTCATCTATCGTAATGGACCCGATGTAGTCCAGATCAGCGCCCGTGACAGTCGCCCGGTGAATCTTGCCGTTCAAGACAGTTCGCAGCATCGCGTGTCGCTTCTCTCCTCGATGGCTTGCGGCGCGGCGCAAATCGCTCGCGCGCTCCCCTGCATTCTACCACCGAGGAATGAGCGCCTACTGCTCTGGCCCACGCCCACCGCGCTTCACCTCGGCCTCCGGGCGCAGACGCAGCGCCGACCAGGTCTCGTCTATCGAGACGTTGCTGACAGGCCCCCAGCCCTCCGTGAGCGCCAGCGCGGCCAGGCTGTCGCGGGTGAGATCGGTCGCCACGCCGGAGGTTTTCTTCGGCCACATCATCCAGAAGGCGCCGCCTGGTTGCAGCGCCGCCGTCGCCGAGGTGAGCGCCGCCTGCGCCTCCGCCTGATCGTGCACGAAGATGTGGACGGCGCCGTACGTGTCGCTCTCCGAGATGGGCGCCAGTGATACGACGAAGCCAGCCGCCCGCCAGGCCGCCAGATAGTCCTCTGGCGCATTGAGCGCGAGCAGGCGTGTCTCCGGGGTCAGTCGCAGCTTCTTCGCCAGCGCCGCAGTCATCTCATCCGCCATGCGCGATGTCCCTTCCTGTGCAGCCAGTATCTACAGCCACTGCTAGATGATAGGGAGAAGGCGGTGTCCGCTGTCAAGCAGGCTTGCTCACTGAATCAGGCATGGGGGCGTCGAGGAATGCGCAGACCATCGAAGCCAGCCACTCGGCGCGGTCGGGAATCATCACATGCGTCGTGCCGGGCAGCACGGCAAGCTGGGAGCGTGGCAGACCGACGAGATCGCCCGCGACGCCACCGCCGAGCAGACGAAACATCTCGACAACATGTTCCGGGCGCACGATATCTGAGTCTCCGATGATGAGCAGGGTCGGCTGTTGGATGTCGGCAATCGCTTCGCGTGGCCAATCTTCAATCGTGCGGTCAAAGTCTGCGATCTTCGCGACCAGCCGACGCCACTGCTCCGGATGCGGCGCGACGCGAGCGTATTCCTGCTGGAAGGGGGAGCCATCCAGGTCTTCGGGCTGCATAGTCTCTCCTGCCGCCGCCAGTTCGGGGTAGAAGCCCGCGCGGCTGTATGTGGCGCCCCCTGCCCAGACGAGCTTGCGCGCCAGCGCCGGGGAGCGCATCGCCATCTCCAGCGCGACGGCGCCCCCGGAGCTATAGCCGAAGACATCAGCTTGCTCGATCTTGAGATGGCGCAGCAGCGCGGTCGTATCCCGCGCCCACTGCCCGATGCTGAATGGGCGCTCGATGTCAGCCGTGTGGCCGTGTCCCTGCTGCTCCAGCGCGATCACCTGGCGCGTCGCGGCAAGCAGCGGAATCAGCTTGCCAAACGAGGTGTTGATGGTCGAGAGATTGCCGTGCAGCAACATCAGCGGCGGATCACCGCTGCCGTAGACCTCGTAGTACATCTCCAGGCCGTTCACGGGCGCGTAGCCACTCTCGCTGAACGCGCCAGACGGACTCGGCGTTGTCATGGCTGCCCCTCCCCGGTTGGAAAAGCCGGACTCTCCCCTCGCCAAGCGTCGCGCCGAAGTCTCTAGTTCCTGTTGGCGCGGTAGGTGAGAACCACGACGCCGGACGGGAACGCCTTGGTCTCGACCAGCGTGAGGTTCAGTTGCTCGTCCTGCTCTGGGAACAGACGCTTCCCGCTGCCCAGCGCCACCGGAAAGATCATCAGGCGATATTCGTCAATCAAGCCCCGCGCGCTCAGCGTGTGAACCAGTTGGCCACTGCCAAATATCAGGATGTCCTGATCGCCCTCCTGCTTCAGTCGGGTCAGTTCGTCCGCCAGATCGCCCTTGATGAGCGCGGCGTTCCAGGTCATCTCAGCATCCGCAAGGGTAGTGGACAGGACGTATTTGGGCAGGCTGTTGATCCGCTCGCCATACGCGCCGGTTCCGGGCATCGTCGGCCATGCGGCGGCAAACCCCTGGTAGGTCTTGCGGCCCAGCAATAGCGCGCCAGACTTGAAGAGTTCCTCAGATTTCCATTGCTCCTGCTCGGGGCTGCCAAACTGGAAGGTCCACCCGCCATGTTTGTAGCCCTCAGCGCCGCCTGGGTCTTCCATGACGCCATCCAGGCTCACAAACTCGGAGACGACGATGTTGCTCATGGTCATGCCCTCGCTTTCATGCTGTGCTGACACGCGCAGTGACGCTGCGCCCCTCACGCCTGCTGCTGATCCTCAGCCAGGTATGCGGCAAGCTGATCGAAGGTTCCGGCGAAACCTTGCCGCACCGATTGCTGCGCGCTCCAGAAGGTTTCGCGCTCCTCGTCCGTCGCGTTGATCGGCCCGCCGCGCAGGGTCACGGTCGTCTTTCCATCCTGTTCGGCGAACGTCACGATATTCATGATCTCCAGCGGCCAGGTGGGGTTAAACGGCGCCCGCGTGATATTGCCTTCCTCATCCGCAAAGGAACTGACGAAGACCATGCGCTCAGGCGCCAGGATGTCGCCGTAGACGAACCTGCCCCACATGATCTGACCGTCAGGCGAGCGCATAGAGTAGTGAAAGACACCGCCGGGTCGCACATCCACCCGGTGAACCAGCATCGTGAACCCCTGCGGTCCCCACCACTGCGCCAGGCGGTCGGCCTCGGTGAACGCCTTCCACACCAGTTCGCGTGGCGCATCGAAGACGCGCGTGATGACAAGCTCCTGCTCGCCGGGCGGTGGAGCGGAATTATTGCTTGTCGCCATGTCGCTGCTCCTGTTCTTGTGTTTGCGCGTCGCGCAGGTACGTCTCCAGGCGATCAAATCGCGCGTCCCAGACATGGCGGTAGGATTCTAGCCAGGTGTCAAGCTCGTGGAATGGCTCACGGCGCAACTGATAGATGCGCTGCTGGGCGAGCGGGTGTACCTCGACGAACCCGGCGTCGCTGAGCACGCGGAGGTGTTTGGACACTTGCGGTTGACGGAGTTGGAGCAGCTCGGCGATTTCACCGACCGAGCGCGGCCCATCGCGCAAGAGTTCGACAATCTGCAGGCGATTCAATTCAGCGAGAGCAGCTAGCGTCGTCAACATGTCCCGAATATACCTCAGTGAGTATATGCCTGTCAAGGCATATACAAGCGCTGGCGCTAGCAGCGTCACGGCCCCTTGGCAGAGAGGGCGCCGCGCTCACTCCAGCGTCGGCGCCTGATTCAACAGATGCGCGCGCGCAGTGCGCAGGGCCAGCGCGATATTCTCCGGGCTTTCGCCGTCCAGCGCCATGCGTTTCATCGCCGAGAGCGTCGCCGCCCACGCGCCCGCCTGCGTCTGATAGCGCGCGTCGCGGGCTAGCAGGTCCTCGAAGACGCGCAGCTCCAGCCCCTGCCGGTCGGCGCGCTCGTCGTCCTCATCCACGCCATCCAGCTCGTAGGCGTTCGAGCGGGCGGAGTCGTGGATGCGCGCAATCAGCGGATGAAACTGCTCCTTGACCAGCTCCTCCAGCCGCGTGCGCTCGATGGCGCCTGCATCGAAGGCGAAAACACCCGTCAGCGCGACATCCACCACCGGCTTGCGTGTCAGCGTCGCGGCGTGCTCGCGCGCTTGCTGCAGCACCAGCCGCTCGAAGTGCTCGTAGAAGGAGTCAGGGTCGCTCAGGCCATCCACGCGGAAGCTGAAACGCACGAAGGGGCGGCGCGGATTGGTGATGTGCTCGGCGCGCTGCTTAGGCTCACCCGGCGCCACGTCGGTGTCCACCTGCACGGCGTAGTAGCCGCGATCCCACGCGCTCTCCTCCGCGCCCCAGGTCTCCGTGGAGCCGGGATTGAAGAGCCAGTTGTCAATCTCATAGGGCTTGTGCACATGGCCCAGCGCCACATAGTCCACCAGCCCGCGCAACGGCTCGAAGTCGGCGCGGGTTGGCAGCCCCTGCAACTGCGGCAGGATGCCCTCGACGCCCGTGTGCAGCAGCAGCACGCGATACTCGACGCCTGCCGCATCCTCCGCTGCGCGCCCGGCCTCCAGCGTCTCGGCGAGGCCACGCATCACCCGCGCGGTGCTGGCGCCATACCACGGCAGCCCATAGACGCGAATTTGTCCATCCTTCAGCGGGACATAGAGGCCCTGCATTGTCTGCTGCGACCACTCAGCCAGCTCTGGCGCGCCATCGCGCACAATCGGGTTGAGCAGCTTCAGCACGCCGAGGTAGCTGAGGAACTGGAGCCACGAGATGCCATCGCGGTAGTAGCTGCGGTCGTGGTTGCCCGCGATGCCAATTGCGGGGATGCCAGCGTCGGCCAACCGCTGCAACGCCTCACGCGCCTGAATCAGCGTCTGCGCGTCAATCGAGCGCTTGTTGAAGAGGTCGCCGGAGACGACGAAGAAGTCGGCGCGCCGCGCGATGGCGTCGTCCACCACATGCAGAAACGCCTTCGCAAAGTCGTCGAAGCGCTCGCGCGAGCCGTACTGCTCGTAGCCGAGATGATTATCCGCCGTGTGAACGAAGGTCGCTCGCATCGCTCATTAGCCCCTTCTCGTAGGCGGCAGACCTCACCCCCAGCCCCTCTCCCACAGGGAGAGGGGAGCCGCAATCCGCCGCGTCTCTGACATGTTCCCACACAAACGGGCGTGAGCGGAAGCCACACGGCAAAATCAGACGCCGGGAGATCGAGAATCGGTCGTCAGCGCGTTGGTTGGTCGCGCGTCAACTTTTACTGCTCGCGCACCCTCATCTGCGGGAGCGGCGCCCGGCGTTGGCGGCGGCGCCTCCAGGTCTTGCAGCGGATTGAGCAGCCGAGCGATCATCCCGCCTGGCCCACCGAGCAGTTCCCACGCGCGCGCCAGGCCGACCGCATAGACGCCGAGGAGCAGTTCCGCCAGCGAGAGCGTCAGGCCCATGTCACGCGGATGGAGCAGCAATCCTACGCCGATGGCGGCCTCATAGCCATAGAGCGCGACGCTGACGATGAGTGTCGCCGTGACGCGCGCCACTGCGCCCCAGCGGCCCGATCTCGCATGTGCGCTCCGGGTTCGTCGGAGCAGGTCGAGACCCAACTGCACGGTAATGATGACATCCAGCACGCCAACCACGATGGCGATCCCGCCGACATTGGTGAGTGGGATGAGCGCTGACATAGAGACAAAGAAGGCGTTGGTGAGCGCCGTGAAAGCGCCACTGGCGACGCCTCTGCGCACGGGATGGGCGTCTCCGCCGAGGGTATATTCGGGGTGGATCGAGACGGCGACGAACAGCAGCCCAATCAGCGCCCCGCCCGCGCCAGCGGATGCGAGGAAGTAGTTGGCGAAGATTTCGGGGGTCATCGAAACACCCGCTTTCCACCAGCGACCGCGTGACCATACAAGACACAGCGCTCTCTGCGTGGAATGATACCTCATGCCACGCTGCGCTGCGGAGGGTCGGGGCGAGCAGCCGGCTTGCCGTCAATAGTAGATCGTGCGGGTGCGGTGATAGGGGCGCTCGTCGGGCGTCTTCGTCTGGCTCTCGCTCCAGAGGCGATAGTCAATCTCGCTGGCGTTACGTGTTATGCCGCGCTGCGATAGCGCACGTCGCAGCAGCTCCACCGCCCAGAGCGTCGCCGCGCGAATCTCGACCTCCGCCGCCGAGCCAGCGAGAATCAGCGTGTAACTATCTACCTGCGCGGCCAGCGCTGGCGCATAGTGGATGACGCCGAAGCGCCGCAGCAATTGCGGCAGCTTGTAGTCGGCGAAGGCCGTCAGCCGCTCGATGCCGTGGATGTCGCCGACGCCCGCGCCGCCCATGATGGCGCGCAGGTCGGCCACACAGATCTGCGCGCGCTTGAGGAACGGCACAGGCTGCCCCTCCCACAG
>JAICSR010000138.1 GCA_025936795.1 Ktedonobacterales bacterium
CAGGGGGTGAGGTCGGCAGCTAGCGCCTGCCACCGACGGGTTCGCCGTACTCGTTGAATTCGAGATAGACGACATCGCTGACGTAGGGATGCTGGCGCAGCCGCTCGCAGACCTCCGCCTCTTTGCCTTGCTGCACCCGCGCGAGGAAGCCGTGCTTGCGCGGGATGAGCCGCATCGGGCGCGCGGCGCTGGCGGCCAGCAATCGCTGCGCCTGCCCGACACTGACCCCCTGGCGGAAGAAGATCGCGATGCGCCCTGGCCCCAGTAGCGGCGCCTGCTGGCGTACCGGGTCGCCCTCGAAGCGGCTGATGATGCCCTGCGCGGCCTGCTCCACCTGATCGTGGAGGCGCTTGATGGTGGGCGCCGCCGCCTGCTGGGCGCGCTCCGAGAGTTCGCGCGCAGAGGCCGCCAGTCGGCCAAAGGCGTCGCCCATCCGCGAGACGGCGGTCGCCTCATAGGCGGGAATCGGGTGCATGCCGCTGGCGCGCGCTTCACGCTGGATGTTCAGGCCCTTCTGCACCACTGGCAGCACATCATTCCACCACTGGCGCATAGACGCCGCGACCGGCGAGGGTTCGCCATCGGCGCGCTCGCCCTGCCCGTGCGCCACCCGCTGCCCGCGCAACTCCTGAAAACGCGCCATGCGTGGGTCAGGCTGTGCGCCCGCCACACTGGCGGAGGGCGGCGGCGGCGCTATACGGCCATCAGGCGCGGCCAGACGCTGCCCAGCGGCCCCAGCGCGCAGCGGCGATCCATTCAGCGGGAAGGGCGGCTGTGGGCGCGGTGGCAGCCCCGCGCGCCAATCGTGGTGCGAGGCGTCCGACTCTGGCGCGACGTCTGCGATACCCGGTCGCGGCGGCCACGACGGCTGCTCACCGGTCGGTGAGAAGTCGGGCTTTAGTTGCTGCATCTGCTGAATCTGCTGCGGCGTCCATTGCACCGTCGGCTGATCGGCCAGCGACCACTCGTCCTCGTCGCCCACCTCGTCGAGGATGTCTTCGTAGGCGTCCGGATCGGGCGGCGCAGCCATGTGTGCGGGCGGAGGCGTCCAGCTAGGTGGTGGCAGCGGCTCCGAGGGCGTTGGCGCGCGGCCAGTGGGCGCCGCAGGATCGGAGGCTGAGGCGCGCGAGCGATTGAATGCGCCTGCCAGGGTGTTGTAGCGCGTGCGTGGTGGCGCTGGCTCGGTCATCGGCTGATCGAGGCTTGACTCCAGGGCAGCGGGCTGCGAGCGCACGGCCGTCGCATCGGGATCATCGCCGCCTGCGCTCGTGGCGCTCGTGGCGGCTGGCTCAGCCGAGAGCCATGCCTCTGCCGCTGGCGTGGCGAGGCTGCCTGAGGAGATAGCAGGCACTTCGCGTGTGGCGCCCTCATCAACCTCATCCTCAAGTTCATCCGCATCGGCCTGCCCTGTCGGCGTCCACTCGGCGGCTGGCAACTCTTGCGTGATGGGCGCGCTCGCAGGCGCCTGAGCCGTCTGGGATGAGGCTGAATGCGCAGCCGCCGCCGCCTGCGCCGCCGCAGCGGTATGGCTGCGTGCGCCCTTCTTGCCTTTCGCGGCGCGCGGCGCCTCGTGGGCGCCGTCTGGCGCTTGCGCCGCTGAAGAATCCTTTGCGGAATCCATGCGGCGGGAATCATCGGATTGTGTCGTCATTGCTCATCTCCCGACGTAGCCGCCGCGCGCTCTGGGGAAATGCGTGCGCAACGGGGCGAGCGCAGACGCGCTCTGCTGCTGGACAATAGCATATCCCGTCCGGTCGCTCGCCTGGAAGCCGCGTACACGGCACGGAGCCTGAATGGTTCTGCGCGCAGCGCCTCTTTGGCCCGGCGCCGCTGTTGGGAGAAATATCCTAGCCCGCCGGGCTGCGTGGCGGGCCGTGGCGCTCACCAGCGCTCACATGCGCCTACCCGGCTTGCTATAGAGAAACGTGTCGAGCGACAGCGACGCGCGCCGCGCCACATCTGGACGCAGCGTGTAGTAGGTCTTGCGCTCGCGGTCGCTGCGGTCGTGCAGTGTCACCATCCCCGCCGCACGCAGCCGCACCATGTGGTGTTTGATCGTCGCTTTCTTCAGGCCGAGCCGATCCGCTAGCTCGGTCAGATACATCTCGCGCTGCGCCAGCAGCCGCAGGATGCGCAGGCGCGTCTCGTCGCCCAACGTCTGAAAGAATCGCAGCATCTCCTCGTCGGGCGCATTCGGATCGGCGCGTTGCTGCTCAACGGCTGGTGTGGCTACTGTTGTTGGCGCGCAGAAGGTCAGTGTCCCGCGCCAGAAATGATAGAAGACGGCAGGGCGGCAGAAGACACTGGGCGCGAAGATGTAACGTCGCAGACCCCTGGGTCGCTGCCACTCCACCCCGCGCATCTCGCGCTCCATGAAGACATCGAGCGGCGTCTCAGCGCGGCGGCGCTCCATCGCCTCGGCCTCGCGTCGCAGCAGCGGCGCCAATCGGGCCACTTCGGCGGCGAAGACCGCCTCGTACCAGACCCGCAGCGCGCTGATGAACTCGGCGCGCACGCCCTCCACATCCGTCAGCACGCGCTGAGCGACCGGGCGCGCCTCGCGTGGGTAATCGGCGAGCAAGCGCTGCGTGGCTGGCCCCGGCGTCTCCGGCGTGGTGGTGGTGTGTTCTTCCAGCGCCGCATGCAGCAGGGTTGGCCACTCGGCGCTCAACCCTTCCTGATCGAGCAGCGCCTCGGCGAAGTCAGCCGCAGGCAGGGCGACCAGCCAGTCGAGGAAATGCAGTGGATCGTTTGGCGCCGGACACTGGCCGATCAGCGAGATCACGGTCGCCTGAAGCGAGGAGGGGCGGTCATCGCCAAGGTAGAGGCCAAGTGTGTCGAGTACGCGCGGATCGGCCTGGTCGCAGCGGGCGCGCGCCTGCGCCACCCATTCGGGGCCGATGTCGAATTCATGGAGATCCGTATGTGACGCCACCAGGGTGACATGCAGGCTCAGTACGAAGTCATAGGTCACGCAGTCAACGATCTCGATCTCGGGCGCTCGCCCTCGCCGCAAATCTACCGCTCGCGGCGCGTTCACGCGCGGCTCAGAACGATTATCCAATTGACTGTTCCCTCCATCCGCCACATGCTGCGACTGGCTTCGACCATCGTTGGCCAAGGTCAGCTCGCGACCAGATCAATCACTACGACTACCGTGTGCGCGTCTTCCAACGCATGCAGGCGCCGATAACCTGAGCAATTTCTCGCATTGTATCATGCGCCATTCCCTCCGCTCACACAAGGTCATCGTCTGGGTGAAGCTAGCACGAAAATGTCGAGTGACAATAGAGCCGAGCGGCATTTGTGGTGGCCCAGTCAGCGCCGACGCCAGCGCCGCCAGCGACGCGGCGTGATAGACTGGCAGCATATGAGCCGCACGCGACATCATGCCGCTCATCGAACTCATTCAGGAAACCTATTCAGGCGGGGCTGACCTGCATCGCGCAACGAGAGGCGTGACACGCTATGGGATTGCTTTCGGGACCGCTTGCGGGTGTCCTCATCGCGGCGTTCCTTGCCTCGACGGTCGAATTCGTCGAGGCGTTTACCATCGTGCTGGTGGTTGGCGTCACCGTCAACTGGAAGAGCGCCTTCATCGGCATGGCCGCCGCGACGGTGGCGCTGATCGTGCTGGTGGGCATCTTCGGCACGGCGCTGGTCGTCTTCATTCCGCTGGAGGCGCTGCGCACCGCAGTCGGCTTCCTGCTGATCCTCTTCGGCCTGAAGTGGCTGAAGAAATCGGTGCTGCGCTACTCTGGCGTCAAGGCGCTGCACGACGAAGAGGCGATCTACGAAGAGCAGATGGCGGAGATGCGCGCGCGTGGCGAGCGACCGTCGAACAACGTGGACACCTTCGGCGTCGTGACCTCCTTCAAGAGCGTGCTGCTCGAAGGGCTTGAGGTCGCATTCATTGTCATCACCTTCGGCTCGGCCTCGGCGAGCAACGTGAGCGCACGCGCAGCGGGCATCGCTTACGCCGCCATTGGCGCCGCCGCCGCGCTGATCCTCGTGGCGCTCTCTGGCGCGCTGATTCGCGCTCCCTTGCAGCGCGTGCCAGAGAACACGCTGAAATTCGTCGTCGGCGTCATGCTGACCTCCTTCGGCACGTTCTGGGGTGGCGAAGGCATCGGTGTCAACTGGCCCGGCGGTGACTGGTTCTTGCTGGCGCTGGTCGCCTTCTACCTGCTCGTCTCGTTCGCGCTGGTGACGTGGCTGCGCCCGTATGGCAAGCCACGCGCGACGACCAGCGGCGAGACGCGCACACCAGCTATCGAGGAGGCCCACTAAGATGAATCGAGCGCTTTGCGCCCTCAAGGCGACCTACAATTTCTTCTCGGGCGATGCGGTTCTGCTGAGCGCCGCGATTCTCACCTTCCTGCTCGGCTATCTGCTGGCGCAGGTCCTCAAAGCGCCAAACGCGCTGGTGGCCGTCGCGTTCGTGGCGATTGTGGTCATTGGCCTGTGCGTGTCGCTGGGGCGCGAGGTCGCCGGGCGTCCGCGCCAGCGCTAACTCCGCGCTAACCCTGCTTGGGCTGAGTCAATCGAGTCAATCGAGCGGTGATGGCGCTGCGCATCCCTGGACCTTCCGTGAACCTCGTGAATGCAGTGAAAGGATGTTGTCGTGGCGTTGGATGAGTCGGCCACGCGCGCAGAACTGGCGGACGCGCCCACGCCACGCGACCCCCAGACCGCCTATCGCGAGCGGTTGGCCTATTTCACCACGCTGCGCGACGCCTACAATCGGCGGCGCTACGGCTGGGCCAATTTGAGCGTGGTGGCCTTCCTCGGCGCGCTGGCGCTACTGGTCGTCGCAGCCTTCGAGGGCGGTGGCTGGTGGCTGGTGGGCGGGCTGCTGGCGCTGGCGCTCTTCGTCGTCGCCTTCGTGCGGCAGGCGCAACTCGATGAGCGACATCGGCGCTATGTCGCGTTATGCGAGCTGAGCGTGGAGGGCCAAGCGCGACTACGCCGCGACTGGAGCCACATGACGCTACGCGCCGCGCCATCCCCTGCTGCTGCGGAGACGCCTGAGACGCCAGCGAATGCTCTGGCTGCTTCCAACGCTGCCGACCTCGATCTGCTGGGCCATGCCTCGCTCCAGCATCTCCTGCACACCGCTACCACACCTGCGGGCCAGGAGCTGCTCACGGCGTGGCTGCTCGCGCCTGCGCCGCCTGCGCTGATTCGCGAGCGCCAGGCCGCCGTGCGCGAGCTGGCCCCACAGCTCAACCTGCGCGATGAGCTAAGCGTCTTTGGCAAGCTGTCGAACATGCAGGCCAGCGAGTATCAGCGCTTCATCACCTGGGCTGGCGAGTCGGCGCAGTTGGCGCGCGGGAGCTGGCTATCGGCCTGGAGTTTCGTCGCCCCGCTGGCGCTGGCGCTGCTGGTCGCGGCGCAGATCAGCGGCGTCATCCCCTACCCACTCTGGCTGCTCGTGCTGATCGTGAATGTCGGCGTCATCCAGCAGCGTGGTCAGCAGATTGAGACCGAGGTGGATCGGGTCGCCGGAACACGCAACGCCTTTCTGCCCTATGCGGGCCTGTTCGCATTCCTGCGTACGCAGCGCTACGAGGCGCCACTGCTGCGTCGCACCCACGATGCGCTGGAGGCGGTCAGCGGCTCCGCCGACGCACAACTGCGCACGCTGGGGCGCATCATGCGCTTCGGCGATGCGCGGCTCTCCGTCATCGGTCCGGCGCTGCAAATTGGCCTGCTGTGGAACGTCCATACGCTGCGCCTGCTCGAAGGCTGGCGCGCGCGATCCGGAAGCCGCGTCGCTGGCTGGTTTGCGCTGCTGGCCGAGGTCGAGGCGCTGGCTGGGCTGGGCGCGCTCAGCTTCGACAACCCTGAGTGGGCGTTCCCCGACATCACTGCGATGAGCGGTACGAGTCGGCTGGAGGCGCAGGCGCTGGGACATCCGCTGCTGCCGCCCGATGCCTGCGTGCGCAACGATGTCACCGTCGGGCCGCCGGGAACCTTCCTGCTGGTGACTGGCTCGAATATGTCGGGCAAAAGCACGCTGCTGCGCGCCATCGGCGTGAATGTGGCGCTGGCGCAGGCCGGTGCGCCCGTCTGCGCGGCCTCGATGTCGCTGCCACCACTCGCGCTCGGCTCCAGCATGCGCGCGCAAGATTCGCTGGAGGAGGGTGTCTCGTACTTCATGGCGGAGCTGCGCCGCCTCAAGCAGGTGGTGGACTACTTGCGCGCAGTGGCGCAGCAGGGCGAGCGCGTCCCCATCTTCCTGCTCGATGAGATTCTCAGCGGCACCAATACCAGCGAGCGCCAGATTGCGGCGCGCACTGTCATCCGTCATCTGCTCGACCACGGCGCGACCGGCGTCGTCAGCACGCACGATCTGACGCTGGCGCAGGCGCCCGATCTGACGCCGCTCAGCCAGGCCGTCCACTTCACCGAGCGCTTCACGCGCGACGCGAACGGCCCGGCGATGACCTTCGACTACATCCTGCGGCCAGGCATCGCCACCAGTGTCAACGCGCTCAAGCTGATGGAACTGGTCGGCCTGCCCGCCCCAGACAGCGTAGACGGCCCGCGACCAGAAGATAGCCAGCGCGTGGGCCAGTGATAGAATGACGTAGCGTGACCTCACCCCCTGCCCCCTCTCCTGCGAGGAGAGGGGGAATCTGGTTCCCCTCTCCCGCCTCAGCGGGGGAGGGGTTGGGGAGGGGGCGGCGCGAGCCAGAGTAGCACGAGAGCGAGAGGGCGCCGTGAACGCGACGATGCTGAATGGCCGCGAGCTGGCCGCGCGCCTACGTGTGGAGCTGGCGGACGAGGCGCAACGCTTCGCAGAGCGACGCCAGCGGCAGGCCCACCTCACGCTGGCGCTGGTCGGCTCCAATGCGACGGCGCGGCTCTATGCCGAGCAAGTGACGCGCGCCTGCGAGCGCGCTGGTCTGAAACTGACGCTGCGCCGCTTCCGGGCGAGTGTTGAGGAGGTAGCCTTGCGGGCGGCGGTGGCGACGCTGGGCGCGCGCCCCGATGTGGATGGCGTGGCGCTGCTGCTGCCCTTGCCGCGCCATATCCGCCAGCGCGTGGTGATGGAGGCGCTGCCTGCCGCAAAGGATGTGGATGGGCTGGGGCCGCAGAACGCTGGGCGTCTGATGCTCGGCTTTCCCAGCTTTGTGCCCAGCACAGCCGACGCCGCGCTCGAATTACTGCGGCTGGCGGATGTGCAACTCCAGGGGCAGAATACGGTCGTGGTGGGACGCAGCAATGTCGGTGGCAAGCCTGCCGCGCTGCTCTTCTTGCGCGAGAACGCCACCGTCACGTTCTGCCACTCGCGCACGCCCGACCTCGGCGCGCTCACCCGCCAGGCCGATGTGCTCTTCACCAGCATGGGCAGGCCCGGCGCCATCACCCCCGATATGGTGCGGCCCGGCGCCATCGTCCTCGACGCTGGCATGACGAATGTGGATGGGCAGATCGTCGGCGATGTGGATTTCACGGGCGCGAGCGCGGTGGCCAGCTACATCACGCCGTCGCCCGGCGGCCTCGGCCCACTCACCCCGCTGATGCTGATTCGCCACACGCTCGTCGGTCCCAGCTAAGCGCAGCCCCCACCCCTGGCCCCTCTCCCGCAGGACGAGCGGCAACGAAAAGCCCCTCTCCCGCGCAGCGGGGGAGGGGTTGGGGAGGGGGCTGCGCTACTCGCCAAATGTATCGGTCGCCAGATCGAATGTGAGCGTGTCGCCTGTGTCACTCGTCAGCGTCACGATGTCGCCCTCAACGCGGCTGATCTGCACCGAGTGGGCGGCGTCTGGCGCGGTGTAGACGCCGACTAACTGCATGTGGCTGTCGTAGACCCGTACGGCAGCGGCGCCCTGCTTCGTGGCGGCATTCGTCCAGGCCTCGCCCGCATAGACATAGACCCAGTTGGAGCCAACCCAGCCGCGATAGAGCGAGTTGGAGCTAAACTCGGTGGCTGAGAACGGCGTATGATCGGGATGGGTGAACACCCCTGAGGTCAGCGTAGGCGTTGGCGAGAGCGTGGAGGCGCCGCGAAAGAAGTTCGCCGCCAGCCCGCCCATGTCGAGGCTGGGGAGGAACTGGGTCGCGAAGAGCGCCAGCGCCAGCACTGCCGCGATGGCCACAGCGGCGCGCAGCACAGGCGGCGGCGTGCGTCGCCGTGGAATCTGCGTGACGGGCGCGCGCACGACCGGCAGCGACGGCTCCGTCTCAGCGCGGCTGGCGCGCAGCGCCGCTGGGCCAAGCTTGCGCTGCTCAATCGCGATGGCGGCGAAGACTGACTCGCGGAAGGCGGCGTCGGGCGTCAGCGTCGGCAGCAAGCGCAGTGACTCGCCCACACGCCGATAGGTCGCCTCGATCTGGCGACAGGCGGCGCACTGCTCCAGGTGGTCAGCCAGCGCCCGCATCTCTGGGGCAGTCCAGTCATCGCGTCGGTAGGCGGCGAGTTGCTGGCGCGCCTGAAGGCACGTCATTGGCGACCCTCCATCTCCTGTTGATAGATGCTGATGAATCGCTCGCGCGCCCGCATCAGTCGCATCTTTACGGCTGATGGGGTCACGTGTAGCACGTCTGCTATTTCCGCGCATGAGAAACCTTCATGTTCATAGAGCAAGAGACAGGCGGCGTACTTCTCCGGGAGACGTTTGAGCACGCGCTCGACAATCTCCCGATCAGCCACGCGCTGCTCGAATCGGCCACCATCATAGCCCGATGTGAACGCGCCCATTGCGCTGGCCAGATGCTCTTCGGAAAGCCCCTGCTGGCCGAAGCCGTTATCCACACCGGGCATGCCTGCGCCTACGCCTCGATCATCATTGAACAGCGAGAGCGGTAGCCACGAGATCAGCCGCCGCCGTCGCAGCGCGTCGGTTGCGGTGTTCGAGGCGATGCGATAGAGCCACGACGAGAGCGCGCCTGCCTGAATCGTCGCGCCGCCTGACAACGCGCGATACGCCTTGACAAAGACATCCTGCGCTAAATCGAACGCCTGCTCACGGTTGCCTACGAGCCGGTAGATGAAGTTCGTGATAGGTGTCTGGAAGCGAGTAAAGATATCCTCGAAATCCTGCACGCCAATCAGCGGGCCTGGCTCGCTCACCGCTGGCTCGCTCGTGGCGTTGGCCTCGTCTACCGCAGGCAGAGCGGCCAGCGCGCTGGCGTCAGGCGGCGGCTCGGTTGCAACCGCCGCGCCGTTCGCCTGGCTCTCTCGCTCTGGCTCCGCCTGCGGATACTCGGCTGCCGCGCTTGTTTCGCTGCGTGGTTCGCTGCTTGCCTCGCGCGGTGGCGTGGCGGCTCGGCGGCGTCCGCGCGGCTTGGCCTGGGCTGCTGGGTCGGCAGCCACAGCGGGCGTCGCGGGCGTCACAGCGGGCGTCGCGGGCGTCGCAGCGGGCGCCTCTCGCCGCTTGGACGCCCCAGCGCCACGCATGCGCGACACGCGCGGTCTGTTCGGATTGTAGGAACGAGTGGATGGCTCCATCGGTTACACCTATAGGTGGGGTCAATCGCCTGCACATCATCTGCATCTGCGCCGATC
>JAICSR010000273.1 GCA_025936795.1 Ktedonobacterales bacterium
CGATTGGCGACAAGGGCAACACCGACTACCGCAAGTTCTTCTTCAAGGAGCATCGGCTGGTTGGCGCGGTCTTCATCGGTAGCCCGAAGGGGCGCAAGAAGATGGTCGAGATGATTCGCTCTGAGCAAGAGTTCCCGACACAGGCTGAGCGCGAAGCGCTCTTTGACGTGCGCTAAGCCCTATGCTGACGCCAGCGGAGACTCTGCGCGCCTTCGGGGAGCGCCTGGCCAGTGGCGATGCGGATGGGGCGGCGTCACTCTTCACCGAGGACGCCACCTACGCCGAGCCACCTGCCCACACCTTCAGCGGGCGCGCGGCGCTGCGCGACTTCATCGCCGACTTCGCGGCGCGCCACCACGATGTCAGCTTCGCGGTGTCGCGCCTCCTCGCGCGCCCCGACGGCCAGGAAGCCGCCGCCCTGTGGCGCTGGGCCTACACGAGCGACAGCGATGGCCAGCGCCGCGTCTTCGAGGGCGCCTGCTTCGTCGCCTTCCGCGACGGGCAGATCGCGTCGTGGCAGGGCTACTCAGCGCTGGTGGTCTGAGCGGTGGCACGCTTAGACGAACGACAAAGGGCTGGGAGCCGTGCGGGAGAGGGTCACAGGTTGAACACCGATTCGGGCGGGATGGAATATGCCGCTTGCACACCGAGTCCCGTTCGGCGTGAGGGCTTCAATTCATCTGTTGCCCTGCCTTTCGGCTGCACTGTGGATAATCTCCAAAGAGCCATGACAGATTTTATCGACTTTTTGGCCTTGATTAATGGGCAGCTACACACGCGAGCCATGCCGCGACTTGAATCGCTGCCCATGCCAGCCAATTTTAGCAGCATCGTGAGTGAGTATATGAATGTCACTATTCCCAAGTACTGCGCTACACTTGCGAAGAATCGTTATCACAATGGGCATCCCGATCTGATTCCTGTTGGCCGATTCCCGGGGAACGCTGTTCAATACTCCCATGAGGGCATCGAAGTCAAAGCTTCGCGCTACCGGAAGGCATGGCAAGGCCATAACATTGAGGCGAGCTGGCTGATGGTGTTTGTGTTTGACAGCAACAGGCCAAATGATGGCGCCAAGGGGATTGACCCGCGTCCATTTCGGTTCGTCAAAGTGGTTGGCGCACAATTGGAGGAGTCGGATTGGAAATTTTCAGGTCGCACTGGCGAAAGCAGGCGCACGATAACGGCTAGCGTGCAGCCATCTGGCTATGACAAGATGGAGGCCAATTGGGTGTATCGCGAGCCTGGGTTTGATAAGACGCAACCGAATGCGCCAGATGAGGATGAAATGGAGCCAGGCGCATCTACAACAGAGTGAAAACAAAGCCGAATCTTACCCGATGATAGGCAGCACGCCTTGCTGTGTCTCGTCTCCATTGGTTGTCGCCGCTGGCTGCGGCTCCAGCCCTTGATCTATGGATATTTCTCGCTCGGCGTCCTCCTCGATCCGATCAACCGTCAGTTGGTTGAGTGCACGGACACGCAACGCGGACAACTGTGGGATAGTCTGCGCGCTCATATGAAAGTAATCTGCGAATCGTTCGACACCGACGCATCGGAGTCCCATCGCCTCTGCCGCAGCTATAGTGGAACCAGAACCCATAAAGGTATCAGCGATGAGACCCTCGCCCAAAGGCAGAGCTGCCCACACGAGTTGGCGCATGAAGGATTGTGGCTTGAGGCTCGGATGGTCTGCGATGTCGCGTTCGCGCCGAGGCGTGCGCTCACTCACAACTACATCATTGAAAGGCTTGCCGTCTGGCATGCGGCGCAACCCGCCTGTCTGAAACTCGCGCAAGCACTCGCTTACCGTCATTTTGGTTGGCAAGGGTTTGCGAAGGATACCCCACGGCTCGTAGCAGCCACGCGGTAGCGAACATACATCAGGGTACATGTCTTCAGCCCCCTTTGGGCGATCACCACCTCGCAGCGTTCGCACCAGCCGTATCAGTTCACCACGGAACTCAAGGCCGCCTTCGACAAGCGCTGAGAATACGAGCTGGGAGAGAAACGAATTGCTCGCAATCACGACATGGCCACCTGGACGCAAGGCATGAACCGCCGCGCGCGCCCACTCGACAAAAAATCTGTTAAGCGTGGCGCGTTCACTCGCACTCAAAGCGGTGAATCTCGGCAGTGGGGAACGTTCGTGTCCGTCGAATGAGGGCGGAATGCGCCAAATGCCACCATTCCCGTTCGCGCGCTTTTCCATCTGGTCGAAGTTGTACTCTTTCACGCCGTAAGGCGGGTCAGTAATGATAGCATGCAAGCTATTTTCGGCCAGGCTCCCCAGCCACTCGAAGCAGTCAGCATGGATAGCCAGCGATTGACCATGCTGCCGCCATTCATACGCCAGCGTGTAGGTGGTCCAATCCATCTGCAGTGGCGCCTGATGTTCGGGCTGAAGCGCTTCCATGCGAGCTTGGCGAAATTCGGCGTATTGCGCTCTTCCGCGCCTGACTGGCGCAGAGGCTCCAGTTCTCTTAGCCATTGACGCCCTACCCCCTGCAGGAACTACTCACCGCTAACTCAAACGCGCCGCCGATTGATATCTGTTCAGAATAGGCCATTCTACTCGACAGCAGCGGCCTTGCCATACCCGTTTGCTATCACACTGAAATGTTGGCTATCCTTCCATTACCGATGAACCAGCAGAAAGCGGAACAATCGCATGAGGGTAGCGATGGGCTGTATCATGAGCGGCCGCGTTCACCGATAGGGCGGCGCGCTCACCCAATCGCTGATGCGCTCGGATAGGTCGGCGGCGGGCGCCTGGTACAGCTCGCACTGGGGCAGCGCGCCGATGATCGTTGCGCCGTAGCCGCGTGTCTGGAGGCGCTTGTCGTAGAGCACGATGGCGTTGCGCCGCGAGTGGCTCCAGGCGAGACCACCCAGCGCCTGCCGTAGCTTGAGCGCAGCCTGCGGTGTCAGGAATTGCGCCTGCTGGTCGGCCCAGAGATCGGCGCGGGCGGCCACCAGCGGATCGCTCTGTGGCGGGAATGGCGTGCGCGCGACGACGATGCAGGCGGGCGGACGATTGCGCTGCTCAGCGCCATCCCAGAAGGTTCCTGCGCCCAGCAGCACCGTGCGCGGCTGGCCATAGAACGACTGCCAGAGTTGGCGCGCCGAGCCGTCAATCCCTTGCGCCAACACGAGGATGTCGTGGCGTTCGAGCGCCCGCCGGATGCCCATGGCGGCGGTGCGCAGCGCGGCATGCGAGGGGAAGATGGCGACGACATCGCCCTCCAGCGCGCGGGCCAGCGCGACGATCAGCGTCTCGAACTGGGCATGGTAGCTCTGCGCGGCGGGTTCGGGCGCGTCGGTCGGCAGGCAGAGCAGCGTCTGCACAGAGTAGTCGGGCGTGGCGGCGATGGCGCGCGTCGTCTCAGGCAGCCCCAGCGCGCTGCGTGTATACTCGAAGTCGCCACCAACCGAGAGCGCCCAGCCCAGCGCCGCCACACCATGCCCCTGCGCCCAGAGCGGAGCCAGCAGCGCGCCCACCTGCGTCGGCGCGGCAAAGAGCATAGGCGTCTCGGCGAGCAGCGCATCGCGAGCAGCGCGTGCGTCGTTCGCGTCGTTCGCATCGCGCTGCTCGCGCTCCTCTGCGGGCAGAATCGGCTCGCTCGCGCCTACGTTGGGTGCGCCCGCTGCGTCGCCGTTGCGCGGAGTAGGCCGTCGGTCGCGCGCCGCCTCGCCCTGCTGAAACTGCTGTGTCTGCGGCGCACGCAACCAACACACCGTATTCTCAGCGTGCGCGCCAGCGAGCGTCTCAGCGCCACGCGCGACCACCTCGCCAATGCGTCTCCCCAGGCCCAGCAGATCAGTTCGCGCGCCACGCGCACGCGGCGTCAGTTCAGCGCCAGCGGGCGCCAGCGCCTGCGCAGCCTCACGGGCGGTGTTGGCCACTGCGCTCAGAGCTTCGCCGAAGCGCGCCCACTCGCGCAGCAGCAGCCCCCATGCGCGCGAGGAGCGCACGGCATTGTCAATGCGCAGCGAGCCATTGTCGAAGGTGTCGCTGCGGCGGGTTGCGCCGCGCGTATTGCGCTCCTGGCTCTCCTGCATCACGCTGCGCAGCGCG
The DNA here is from genome assembly GCA_025936795.1 of Ktedonobacterales bacterium. Lineage (GTDB taxonomy): Bacteria > Chloroflexota > Ktedonobacteria > Ktedonobacterales > JADMIN01 > JAKAIY01. Next base: position 4,079 of record JAICSR010000273.1, read on the forward strand.
CCAAACACTGCAATAGCCGCCTCCCGCGCATGCTCCACCGCGCTATACCACGCGCTTGCCCGCTGGTCTTCGATCCCCGGCGCCAGCGTGGCCGCGAGTGGCAGCAGACCACCGCGCGCGGCGTTGGGCAGCGGCGAGGCCAGCGCATCGAGCAGGGAGAGCATGCTGGCGGCGTCGAGCGTAAACGTCTGCTGGCGTCGCAACTCGTCCTCGATCTGGCGGCCATCCAGCAGAATGACACGGCTTGCGTCCGGCAAGGCGCCGCGTCCGGCCAGACTCGCCGCCAGCGCTGCATGGGTAGTGACGACGATGGTGGCCGTGCGCGCGCGCTGCACGGCGCGCTCGACGAAGCAGTAGCCACCGCTGCGATAGGGGCAATCTGCGCTGCTATCGGCGAACTCGGCGCCAGCGCGCGCACGCGCCCAGGCGTCTGACTCAGCGCCGGAGAGCGCCACATCGGCCCGCTGCCCACTGCGCGTCTCGCGCGCCCAAACGGTCAGCTTCGCCAGCCCGCGCGTTAGCTCAGGCGAGAGCGGTAAGCCCAGATCGTCGCGCGCGACACCGAACCAGCGATGCAGGCAGAGATACCCCTCGCGCTCGTCTAGCTCCGCGATGGGTGTCTGGGAGGCGGCGTCTCCGGCCAGGGCAAGGGCGCGTGGCAGCAGCGAGCGGGCGATCCGCTTCATCTCATCGCCGTCGCTCGCCGCAATGAGGATGCGCTGCCCAGGCGTCGTGGCGCGTGCCACCTCGGCCAGCGCGCGAACCAGCGCGTCCTCAGTGCGCTCAAGCTCCATCAAGAGCGCGCCGCCCTCGCGCATGAACGCGCCCAGGCTGGCCCACGGTTCACGCGGCGGCATGGCCTCATCAGCGATGTCAGCGGCATCGGCGGCATGAGCGGCCTGCTGCGTTGGCGTGGCGGCCTCCGGGTCGGCGCGCGGCTCCAGCGCCACCGCCATCGTCAGCGCATCCGGGCTGATGCCCGCGACGGCTTGCTGACCAATGGGCGTGGCGGCGAGCAGGCTGGCGAATGGGCTAGACTTGATCGCCTCCTCGCGTGCGCGCGCCTGCGTCTTGAGCAGGTAAGCTGGCGTCCAGCCGTTGGCGGCGGGAAGCGCGACCAACTCGCTAATAGTCGTGGTATCGAGCGCGCTCAGCCGCTCCATCAGCGCCAGGAAGACTGCCCGCGAGAGGTCGGCGTCGGCCAGCGCGCGATGGTGGATGGAGGACGGCGCCTCCAGCGCATCCGCGACCGACGCCAGGGTGTAGCTGGACAGGTCGGGCAGCAGCATCGAGGCTAGTTCGTAGGTGTCAATCAGCGGGTTGTGATGCGCCAGCCCAGCACGGCGCAGAAAGGCGGCGTCGAACGAGACACTATGCCCCACCAGCGGCGCCGAGCCGATGAAGGCGCGCAGATGTGGTATCAGCGCGCTCAGTGGTGGCGCGCGGCGCAGATCGGCGGAGTTGATGCCCGTCAGGCGATGGATGCGGTAGGGTAGCGGCGCGGCGATGCTGACGAAGCTCTGA
>JAICSR010000038.1 GCA_025936795.1 Ktedonobacterales bacterium
GCGATTCAACCCGGCGATTGGGCCAATCGTGCTGGTGGTCTTCATCGCGATTATCGCGCTGGCGATCTTCCTCGCCAGCACGGGGCGCCTCCCCTTTTAAACCGTCGCGGCGCCGGGTCAAGTGGTCCACTGTGGCCGCATTGGCCCGGCGCATGCTTCTAGTGCGGGTGAGCGCGCAGGCGACTGGCGCTGCTCTGAGCGTCGCGAGGATGGCGAGGACGGCGCGGCGTGGCAGGCGTCGCGTTCGAAGGAGACGGAGCCATGTCAGTACACACGCTACGCGGCAGTGGCGCCGTCGCCAGGCGGCCCGCGCGTGCATCGGCGGCGTCGCGACGCTTGGCGTGGATCAGCGTCATTCTGGGCTGCATGAGCCTGGACCTCGTGGCGCTGGCGCTCTTCTCGGCGATCCTGCCTACGCCGCGCTGGTACGCCGATCTGCTGCTGCTCTACGGCCCCACGACGGTCGTGACCGTCGCCATGCTCGCGCTCGGTGGACCGCTGGCGCTGGCGGGGCTGCTCTGCGCAGGCGTCACGGTGCGGCGTGGGCGCGTGCCACTGGCGACGTTGCTCGGCGTTGCGCTCTGCTCCGTCAGCATCGCTATCCCGCTCTGCTTCGCCATCTTCGTCGTCACATACCTGCGCGGCCTGCTCTAATCACACATCACCCGCGCTCACGGCGTCAGCCCCAGCAACGCCGCCGCATTCCCGCCGCTGGCGAGCGCCAGGGTCGCCTCGTCCAGTCCAGCGGCGTTGAGGTAGGCCAGCATGCGCTGCTGCGAGACCAGTGGATAGTCGCTGGCCCAGAGCAGCTTTTCCGCCCCACACAGCGCGCCAACCATGGCGAAGACCTCTGGGCGATAGAGGTAGAGCGAGGCGGCGGAGTCATACCAGAGGTTGGCGGCGGCAGTATGCACCTCCGGCATCAGCTCGTAGAAGGGGAGGCCACCGCCCCAGTGCGCCGCTACGACACGCAGTTCCGGAAACGCCAGCGCGAAGGTATAGAGGTCGTGCGGGCTGACATTGCCTTTGCCGCGATAGAGATGCCCCACCGGCTCGCTCGCGTGCGTCAGCAGCAGCATGTTATGCGCCAGGCAAGCCTCGGCGATTGGCGCCATCACGTGCAGGTCGCTGAGCGCATAGCCCTGGCCATGCGGCATTAGCTCGCCCACGCCCAGCAGTCCCGCCTGCGCGCAGCGCTCGATCTCGGCCACCGCGCGCGCGCCCGCCAGCGGCTGAATCACCGCCAGCCCCGATAGCTTGCCCGGATAGCGCCGCACGGCCTCGGCGACGTAGCTGTTGCACTCCTCGATCAGGCCGGGATCGCTCCAGCCAAAGGAGAAGGTGACAGAGTGATCCACACCCGCCAGCGCCATCGCCGCGATCAGTTGATCGGCGTCGGCCATCCGGGCGCGCGGGTCGCCATAGAGTTCGACGAACCACGGGTCGCGCGCCGCGAAGTCCTCCCGCCGCGCGATGATCTCCGGCGGGAAGACGTGGGTGTGGAAGTCGACGATCATGGCGTCGCCTCGTGGCTGGCGTCGTCGCCCGCATCGTGAGTCGCCTTCCACCAGTCAATCGTCACCTCGACGTGGCCCAGATGCAAGCCCAGATGCTCGATGGTGTGTGTCAGGCAGCGGCGAACCATACGGTCGCCTGCCGGATGCCTGCTGATGGCTTGCAACTGCTCCGGCGTCAATGGAGCGACTAGCGCTTCGACCTGCGCCAGCCATGCGGTAAAGCGTCCGCGTAGCGCGCTCCATGGCTGTGTGGCAGCGAACTCGGCGTCGCGGTCGCGCTCCAGCGGGGCGTCGCCGATGCAGCTCAGCGTCCACCACTCTGACGAGGTGATGGCGTGCGCGCAGATCGCCGAGAGCGAGTTCGCTTCGCGTGCAGGCGGTGTCCAGGTGAACGCCTCGGCGGGCAGCGGGTCCAGCGCCTCCAGATACCAGCCGATCAGGCGGCGGAAGTGATAGCGATAAAGTTGAGCCTCGCTGGTTGGCTCCTCGCCCGGCGCGGGCGGTGTTGGCATCGGCATCGTGATCGTCCTCCTGCTGTGGAGAACCCTCACCCCCGGCCCCTCTCCCAGCGGGCGAGGGGAGATTGGAGTAGGACGTGTTAGCGGATAGGCGACTCGGCGATGCGGCTGCGCAGCGTACCGAGCCGCTCGATGCTCATCTCGCAGACATCGCCGGGCTGGAGCCAGCGGTGGCGCTCGGTTCCCAACTCCAGAATGCAGCCCGTGCCGCAGGTGCCGGAGCCGATGATGTCGCCGGGGCGCAGACGCACATGCTGCGCGGCGCGCTCGATCATCTGTGGGAAGCTGAAGTAGAGGTCTTTGACGTTGGCATGGGTTAGCTCGTCGCCGTTGATGGCGCCAGTAATCGCCAGGTCGTAGCGCTCCTCTTTGCCCGCGCCGATGCGCCGATCCGCCAACTCGTCGGGTGTGACGAGCCATGGGCCGAGCGAGGTGGCAAAGTCTTTGCCCTTGGCCGGGCCGAGGTTCATCAGCATCTCTTTGCGCTGGAGGTCGCGGGCGCTCCAGTCGTTCATCACCATGTAGCCAGCGATATAGCCGGGCGCGTCGTCGGCGCGGATATCCTGCCCCGCCTGCCCAATCACGGCGGCTACCTCAAGCTCGAAGTCAAGCTCATGGCTCAGGCGCGGATAGGGAATGCTCTCGTCGGCGCCATAGACCGCCGAGGCGTTCGAGAAGTAGAAAACGGGAATCTCGTACCACTCTGGAATCATGCCGACGTTGCGCCGTGCGCGGGCGGCCTTCACATGCTGCTCGAAGGCGTAGAAGTCGCGCACCGATGGCGGATCAGGCACAGGCGAGCGCAGCCGCGTCGCGCCGAGCGCATGCGCCAGCCCAGCCTCGGCGCGCAGATCTTCGGGGCGCGCAGTCGCAGCCAGCGCTAGCGCCGCGCGCGCAGCATCCATGCCCGCTGGCCCCAGCCGCAGCAGCGCCAGCGTCGTCTCAGGCAAACTCAACGTAGACCCAGCGCCATTGCGTGCGGCCCACGCTCCCAGCGCGGCCAGGTCGAGAATCATCTCATCATGCAGCAGCCCCGCGCGGCCCTCGCTCTCAGGCGCGGCGTCCGCTGGGACGTAGGTAACGATCTTCACAGCGCTCTCACCTCATCGTGTGTCGCTTCGTGTCGCGTTCGCTCATCGCATGCGCATCTGTCCCGTCTTTGGGGTTGCACATGCCCACCCAGCAGTATAACATCGGTTGGAGGGATGAGGCGGCGCATGACGATTCCCTCAGATAGGTTCCAGGCGCCTTCGTCCAGGTATTCCTGCGGGAAGTCGCACCACGAGGGATTCACATGGCGATTGATAGCGCGCTCATACTCATCGCGGCGGCGACCGCCGCCAATGGCGTCCTGGCTGGCGCCAGTCTGGATCAGTCCATCAAGCAACTCCCAGCGCGGCGCTCGCTGGGCAATCGCGCGTTCTCGGCCTATAGCAGAGCGGCTGACCTCGGCCCCGGCGTCGTGTGGTACGCGACGCTCGGCATCGGCGGCGCGCTGCTCACCATTGCGGCGGCAGTAGTGGAGTTTGCGCAAGGAACGCCAGTCGCGCAGGCGATGCCGATCTATGTCGCAGTGGCGCTCTCGATCCTCCACTCGCTGACGACCGCCAGAGCAGCGCCAACGAACTTCAGCCAGAAACGTGTAGGAGACGATGAGGCGCAACTCGCGGCGGTCTTCGACAGATTCGAGCGGTGGCAGACGGCGCGGGCGATCTTGCAGGCGTTGACCTTTGCAGCTAGCATTGTCGCGCTGATCACCTATGCGTCGCGGTGACATCCCAGGATGACATAGGATGACATCAAGATGGCGCCTCACATGACATCTCAAACAGACCGCGCCGCCACACATGATGAGCATTGGCCATTTTGGCCCTTGATTGCATGACTGAAATGGCCTTGAGCGTGCTATAATCGGGGAGCGTTCGTCCTCGCCAGAGCATGGCGCTCTGCCGCGAGCATCCGTGCGAGCGCCGCGTGTGTTTCGCTGGAGCGCTGCTTGCCCCGGCGCGAGAGCAGCGCGTCAAAGGTGAGACACGTATGTCGTGGAAGATTCTGATCGAGCGGGGCAACCTGGGGTTCGCCGCCGCGCACTTTATCACCTTCGAGGGCGCATGTGAGCCACTCCACGGCCACAACTATGGCGTGCGGGTCGAAGCTGACGGTCCGCTGACGGCGGATAGCTACGTCCTCAACTTCGTCACCCTCAAAGAGATCGTGCGCAGCCTCTGCAAACAATGGGATCACCGCTTCCTGCTTCCACTGCACAATCCTCACCTGCGCGTGACCGACCGCGCAGACGCCTGGGAGATCGAGTATACCGGCGATCTCTCCACCATCCCCGATGCCCCTGATGCCCCCATCCGCTACCTCATGCCCAAATGGACGGTCGTCCCGCTCGCGGTGGATAATGCCACCGCCGAGCGGCTGGCTGAACTGCTGGCGCTGCGCATCGTGCACGAACTACGACGGCGTGGCGCTGGCCAGGCGCTCGAACGGCTGATGGTTGGCATCGAAGAGACAGAGATGCAGGTGGCGTTCTACTCGCTCGATCCGCGTGAAGCGCCGCCAGAGTAGCGCCAGAGCCACCTCACCTGACCGCCACAATCTGCCCCCACCCAGGGGAGCGCTGGTGGTCATTCAGGATGTTATCTGGCGCAAATCAGAACGTCACAAGAGACATACTGGGCGAAGACATTCCCGTAGCTAGCTACGCCGCGCGTGGCTCGATCTGTTCCGTCTGTTCCGTTGATGTGAGAATCGCTGTTCGCGATGGACGCCTGTGAAGGCGCTTGAGCGTGGCCCCGTGTTGCGGGTCCGCAAGCCAACGCTGGCTTGGAGCGATGAGGCTCTACCATGACCAATGATGGTCAAATACCAGGAGGATGTGTAGTCGTGGCGATTAAGCAACCGAAAGCGCTGAATCCCTTCGCTGAGGCGGTCGCCCAATTCGACGCCGCCGCAGATCGGCTGAATCTCAGCCAGGAACTGCGTGCAATTCTTCGCGCGCCGAAGCGCGAACTTACCGTCAATTTCCCCGTGCGGATGGACGATGGTCGGGTGGAGATGTACACCGGCTACCGTGTGCAGCACAACATCAACCGAGGCCCAGCCAAGGGCGGCATCCGCTTCGACGCCAACGTCTCGCTGGACGAGGTGCGGGCGCTGGCAATGTGGATGACCTGGAAATGCGCCGTCGTCAACATCCCCTTCGGCGGCGCCAAGGGTGGCGTGATCGTAGACCCCCGCAAACTCAGCCGCACCGAGCTTGAGCGCCTCACCCGTCGCTACGCCACCGAGATCGCTGGCGTCATCGGCCCGGAGAGCGACATCCCCGCGCCTGATGTGAACACCAACCCCCAGGTGATGGCGTGGATCATGGATACCTACTCCATGCACAGAGGCTATTCCGTGCCAGCCGTCGTCACCGGCAAGCCGCTCTCCATCGGTGGCAGCGAGGGACGCATGGAGGCCACCGGGCGTGGCGTCTCGGTCGTAGCCCGTGAGGCCTGCAAGGCGCTTGGCATGGAACTGAAGGGCGCGCGGGTCATCATCCAGGGCTTCGGCAACGTCGGCAGCATCACTGCGAAGCTGCTGCATGAGGCGGGCTGCCGCATCGTCGCGCTCAGCGATGTCTACGGCGCCATCCACAACCCTGACGGCATTGATGTGCCGGTGGCATTGCGCTATGTGCAGGAGCATGGCGCGCTCAACGGCCTGCCCGGCGCCGAGCCGGTGGACGGCAAGGCCGCGCTTGAGTTGCCGTGCGACATCCTTATCCCGGCGGCGCTCGAAGGGCAGCTCACCCACCTGAACGCCCCGCGCATCCAGGCCAAGCTGGTGGTCGAGGCGGCCAATGGCCCCACGACGACCGAGGCCGACGCCATCCTGCACGAGCGCGGCATCCATGTCGTGCCAGACATCCTGGCGAACGCGGGCGGCGTGACGGTCAGCTACTTCGAGTGGGTGCAGGACCTCCAGCACTTCTTCTGGGCGGAGGACGAGATCAACCAGCGCCTGGAGCACATCATGACGCGCAGCTTCGCCGCTGTGCAGGCCAAGCGCGAGGAGCAGAACTGCGACTACCGCATGGCTGCCTATCTGCTGGCGGTGGCGCGTGTGGCCGAAGCGACCCAGGTGCGCGGCATCTATCCGTAGACCTTCGCCCACGGGCTCAGCCACGACCTAACCACGACCTAACCACGAGGCGCTCCCATCCACAGCTCTGTGGAGAGAGCGCCTCGCCGTGTCTCTGGCTGGCGCGCTCACGAGCGGTTGGCGCGCATGTTGCGGATTGCCTCACAGCAGCGGCGCCTGCGACGGGCGCGAGACGCACAGCAGTCTGAAGGAGCCAGCATATGACGGATGATCGGTTTTTGCCACCGCAGGAGCGCATCGAGCGAGAACTGGAGCAGGAGTTCCACAAGCAAACGCCCGCAGGTGAGTTGATTGGCCAGAATATTCCGCAGAGTGAGGCTATGGGCCTGAACGAAGGCCAGTTCAAGGACCTGCGTGATCGGCTGCCTGGCCTCACCGATGCCGAGCTTGAGCGCATCCCCGTCGAGCCAGAGGGCTATCGGCTGCGCCAAGGCTCAACCTACGTGAATCTGCGCGACCCCAGTCTCACACCCTTCGTCGCGATGGGCGGCATGATCGCCGAGCCAGGCGCAGCGCTGGCGCCCAAGAGTGCGACGGATTACCTGCTCTGGAATCGCCTCGTCGGCGTCGAATCGCCTGAGCAGCTTGACGAGCCGCCCGGCGCCCCGCTGCCGTAGAGCGGCGCATATTCCAGCTCCCCTCTCCCGGTGGGAGAGGGGCTGGGGGTGAGGTCGCCTATCACGCCACGCCGGCCCGCTCCGGGATGGTGAGCGGCTCGCCCGGCGCCAGGATGCGCGCGATGGTCTGCGGCGCGTGGCGCGCTGTGGCGGCGACGAATTCTTCTGGCGTGCCAGCGTAGCCGAGCAGCAGGTGATCCTGAATGGGGCCGCCAGTGAACGCATAGTGCGACGGGACCGCGTAGCGCGGCTTGAGGATGGCGCAGAGGCGCGCAGCCTCGTCGGCGTCCATCACCACCTGGCGGTTTAGCAGCGGACGCAGCCGCAAACCGTTGACGGCCAGAATCGCCAGATCAATCTGCGGATAGCGCGCGGCGATGGTCGTCAATTCAGGGATCAGCAGCGTATCACCGCCGAAGTACACCACGCGGCCCTGCCCCTCGATGACGAATGTAATCTCCGGCACGGCGTGCTTGCCGGGCGCCGCCGTCAGCGTCAGTGGTCCGACGCCGGCCTGCTCCCAGGCGTCCATCTCGGTAACGTTCGTAAAGCCCACCTCGCGCGCCGCCCTGGCGATCCCCCGCTTGACGAACATTGGTACAGCCTTGTCGGGATAGGCCTGGAACGCGCGCATGTCATAGTGGTCATAGTGGCCGTGGCTCACGATCACCGCCGCCAGCTTCGGCAGGTCGGCCAGCGCCACGCCATACGGCTCGCCATGGTAGTAGCCCCACTTCTCGGAGAACCACGGGTCGGTCAGGATGATCTGGCCGCCCACCTCAATCAGCGTGGTCGAGTGGGCGATGCGTGTCAGGGTCAGGGAAGCCATCAGTCGCTCCTTTGCCTGGTTGGCCAGACAACCAACTAACAGGTCAAAAAAAAAAGGGGCACAGCGCCCTCATCCGCTACATTCTGCGGTTGGCGCCCCGGAACTGAGCCGCGCCAGCCGCGCGATGGCGCGATAGGCGGCGTCGAGGTCGAAGGTGGGGTCGAGCAGCCGCTGGAGCGCCACGCCATCAAGCATCGCCAGGAAGATAGCGGCGTTAGCGTCTCCATCGCCGGGCGCTTGCCCATCAGCGACCAGGAGTTGTGCGATGCCGTCACGTCCCGTCGCCAGCACGCGCGCGACGGCGGGCCGCAGCGCGGGATGCCGCACGCCCAGCGCGAAAAGCTCGATCCGTAGCCGCTCGCGATCTGGCTCGCGCTCCACCCGCCCCTTGCGCGCCGCGATGGCGGCGTCAAGCGCCTGCTCGGGCGCCAGCGATTCACGCAATGCGCGCATCTCCTCGGCATAGCGCGCCGCCGCATCTTCGACGACGGCAAGCAATAGGTCTTCTTTGCTGGCGAAATAGTAGTGGATCAACCCCGGCGCCACACCTGCCGCCTGTGCGACCGCTTTGATGGAGGTCGCCTCGTAGCCCTGCGCGGCCAGCACGCTATAGGCCGCCTCGATCAGCCTGGCCCGATTTGCGCCTCGCGCCGCAGTCGTCCGCGCCATGCTCCATCACCTCCCACAACTATTGTTTGGTCGTCCAACCAAAGTATAAGGTACGCAACGGGAGTTGTCAAGGCTCGCATGTCTGCCTGTGGGATGTTGGCGCTGGCTGCCTGCTCCCCAACCCCTACCCCGCTCCGGCGGGAGAGGAGCTTTCCAGACTCCGCTCGCCCGCTGGGAGAGGAGTCGGGAGTGAGGGTGGCGGCGCAACGACAACGACTCGCTCAGATCCAGGATTACAGGCGCGGGTCCACTGGTTCGCTCTCCATCGCCAGCACAGCGAATACCGCCTGATGCGTGCGCCAGAGTGGCTCGCGCCGGGTGAATCGCTCCAGCGCCTCGATGCCAAGCGCGAACTCGCGTGCGGCCAGACTGCGCTTGGTGGCTAGCCCACGCGAACGCAGTCGGTCAAGATTGGCCGGCTCGGTATAATCTGGCCCGTAGATGATGCGCAAGTACTCGCGCCCCCGGCACTTGAGCGCGGGCTGGGCCAGGCCGCGTGAGCCACGGGTGATGAACTCTAGCGGCTTGATGACCATGCCCTCTGCGCCATCAGCCGTCAACTCCTCCCACCAGCCTGCCGCCTGGTCGCAGTCTTCGGCGTCGAGCGTGTTGACCTCCCTGTAGCGTGTCGCGACAAAGAGTGGATCAGCCTGCGCCAGCCGGGCAAGTTCGGCCATATGCCAGCGGTGATCGCGATCGGCGTGGACATGGCCCTCCGTCGCCAGCAGATGGAACGGCGCGACACGCAGGCCGTCCAAACCCTCAACCTGCCAGCAATAGCGCCCGTAGGCGTCGGCATAGCGCGCGATATTGTGCGCACGCTCGTCGAGACGCTCGGCCAACGCGCCGAGATCGAGGCCGCGCGCCGCCCCCGCCTGCGCCATTGCCAGCGCGCCTGCCAGCGCCGCGGCGCCCGCCGACGCGACCGGCGCATATTGCTCGCGCAGCAGTCCCTGCGCCTTCGCGTTCCACGGCATGATCTCGGCGTCGAGGCAGACCCACTCCGTCTCGAAGCGCTCCCAAAAGTCCGTGGCCGCCAGCGCAGTCGAGAGCCGCGTCATCAATGCGCGGTCCAGCGCGTCATCCTCGATGAAACGACGGCCTGTGCGCGTATAGCAGGCGCCTGGCGGCGAGTCATCCGCGACACCAAAGCGGCGACTCGCGGTTGCGGCGTCGCGACAGAGGACGAGCACGGCGCGGCTGCCCATGTGCTTCTCCTCGCAGACCACGCGCGGCGCTCCCTGTGTCCGGTAGTAGGCGAACGCTTCGGTGGGATACTCCAGCCAGTCTGGCCGCTGCGACGTTTCTGAGGGCGACATCGTTGGCGGCAGATAGATGATCCAGCGCGGATCGGTTGCGAATCGGCTCATCACCTCCAGCGCGGCGGCGGCGCGGTCCTGCTCGACGATGACTGAGCCAGCCAGGCGTGTGCGCACGATCTGCTTGCCGACGACATCTTCAATGCGCAACAGCGTCTCCACTGCCGTCTCAGCAGGAGTAGCCACCTCAGCGCTGGCGAGTGGGCGCGCTGGCTCCGCCCACGTCCGCAGCGCCGCCACGCTCACCAGCTCGCGCTCCGGCCAGCGCAGCGCGGTCAGTCGCCCGCCAAATACACAGCCGGTATCAATGTTGATGGTATTGTTGAGCCAGGTGGCCTCCGGTGTGGGGGTGTGGCCATAGACGACCGCTGCGCGCCCGCGATAGTCCGCCGCCCAGTTGGCGCGCACCGGGAGGCCAAACTCGTCAGTCTCGCCCGTCGTCTCGCCGAACAGCGCAAAGTCGCGCACCCGACCAGAGGCGCGCCCCTGATACTCCTGCTTCATCCCGGCGTGCGCCACCACCAGCGCGCCATCATCCAGGATCAGATGCGAGACCAGGCCATCTACGAACGCACGATAGTCGCGCGTCCACTGGGCGCGCGCCTCGTCGGGCAGCGCGTCGAGCTGCGCCAGCGAGTCGGCCAGCCCGTGCGTGATCTGCACGTTGCGGCCAGCTAGCTTGCGCGCGAGCTTGACGTCATGATTGCCCGGAACACAGAACGCCTGACCGCCCTCCACCATACGGCGGACCAACGTGACCGTCTCGATCACCTGTGGCCCACGGTCTACCAGATCGCCCAGGAAGATGGCGCGCCGCCCATCAGGATGTCGCCGCCCAGCCTGATCGTCAGCCTGATAGCCGAGCGTGTCGAGCAGCGCCAGCAGCTCTTTGTAGCAGCCATGCGTGTCGCCGATGATGTCGAATGGCCCGCCCTCCTGGCGCTTGTCTGGCCACATCGGCGTCCGCTCCACGCGCGCCGCATCCACCGCCGCAGCCGAACGCAGGATGTAGACCTGCCGGAAGCCTTCGCGTTCCAGCCCGCGCAGATGGCGGCGCAACTCCTGGGTGTGGCGGCGCACGATATGAGCGCTCAGCCGCCGGTCGGGGCGCACGGCGTTGCGCTCCAGCAGTGTGCGCTCATCGAGATCGAAGACAATCGCGATGGGGAACACGTCATGCTCACGCGCCAGGCGCACCAGCGAGGCGCGATCCTGTGGCTTGACGCTGGTGGCGTCAATCACCACCAACCGCCCCAGCCTGAGCCGCGCCCCCGCGACATAGTGCAAGGCGTCGAATGCGGCTGCCGTGACGCTCTGGTCGTTGGCGTCATCGCCAACCAGCGCGCGAAAGCCATCGGAGCTGAGCGTCTCGGATGGCGCAAAGTGGCGCGCGGCGAATGTGCTCTTGCCAGAACTGGTGGCGCCAATCAGGGCGACGAGGCAGAGCTGTGGAATGGCGAGGACGCGCGCCGCCTCGGCTGGCGCAGACACCGACGCGGCGGCCTCTGACTCGTCGCGTATATCGCTGGTATCGCTGGTATCGCTCATGCCAGTGTCTCCTTCCCCGCCGTCGCGTCGCCCTCGTTCCCCTCGCCCTCGTTCGCATCACCTGCGCCCGGGTTGCCATCAAAGATCACCATCTGCGATGGCGCGCCAACCGCCGCGTCCTCCGGACCGATGCCCTGCCAGGTCCAGCGGTAGCCGTAGGTGGCGGCGACGCGCTCAGCCCAGGCCTGGCACTCGGCGCGTGTCCACTCAAAGCGGTGGTCGCGGTGGCGCAGCCGCTGCTCGCCAATGGCCTCCCAGCGCACGTTATACTCGCGATTGGGTGTGGTTACGATGACACGCTGCGGACGCGCGTGCTGGAAGACGACCCGCTCCATTGCGCTCAGGCGGCTGGTATCGAGATGCTCGATCACCTCGACCAACGCCGCCACATCGAAGTCGCGCAGGCGGCCATCGCGATAAAGCAACGATCCCTGCGTCAGTTGGATGCGTGCGCGCTGCATCGGCGCCATGCTCTCCACATGCAGGCGCCTGCCCGCCCGCGCGAGCGCCACGGGCGAGACATCCATCCCCAGGATGCGCGTGAGCGAGCGCTCAGTTAGCGCCAGGCTGAGCAGCCGCCCCTCGCCGCAGCCCAGGTCCACCAGCGAGTGGGCGCCGACGGCGCGAATGGCCGCCATAACCGTGTTGAGACGTTGCTCGTGCAGACCAGGCGTTGCCTCAACTGGTTCGGGCGCTACCTCTGTTGCGGCCGCGCTCTCCTCTGCCTGCGCCTCGGCCTCACGTAGCGCCGGATCGCTCTCGGCCAGCCGCTCCAGCGTAGACTGCACCAGCGGACGCTTATAGCGCAGGTAGCGCTTGGCGATCAGTTCGCGCTCAGGATGCGCTGCCAACCAGACGCCACCATGCGCGAGCAGTTTCGCCGTTTCCTCCTCGCCGACGTAGTAGTGCTTACTATTGTCGAGCACTGGCAGCAAGACATACAGGTGGCTCAAGACCTCGCGCACGGTTTGGCTGCCATCGAGCTTGAGCGCATAGAGATCAGCCTGCCCCCAGGCGGAGAAGCGCAGGTCGAGCGGCAGGCGCGTCGTCGTGACGGCATAGCCCAGCGGCGCAAACAGGCGCGTCATGAACTCCTCGCCAGCCTCGCACGCGACCACGCCCACGGAGACTTCCCAGCGCATCCGCTCGCTCAGGCGCTCGCTATGGCTCGTGGCCCTACCCGCCAGCGCAGACCCAAACGCCGTATTCAGCGCCACGCTCGTCAGGCTGGAGGCGACATAGGGGCGGTCATTGATGTAGTGACCGAGCTGCGTGAGTGGCGCCGGGCCGCGCACCAGGCCAATCGGGTCAATCTCGGTGAGCATCGCCACCGTGACGTGGTCATCGGCCACGTCTGGATAGAATGCCCACACCTTGCCCCCGGAGAATGGACGCTCGAAGACCGACGCAGGGTTCTTGCCGAGCAGGTATCCGATGTCGGGCGCGTTGGGCGCGTAGCAGGTCAGCGTAAGCAGCATCGTCTATCCCCTTGAATATCGCCGCGTACCAGGCGAGCCTTCCACTATGCGCAGATGGACAGGCGCGCCGCAAGACCTGATGCCTGTGGCGCAACATAAACAACAAAAAGCCCCGACCGCGGCTGGCAGTCGGGGCTTCGAGACGGCAATCAGCGGTAGATTAGCTGTTGGAGGCGGGCGCCACAGTCTGAGCGGCGATGGCTGGCTTGCCACCCGGTTTGCGCGTGATATAGAGGAAGTAGCCACCGACGACCAGCAGGAAGAGCAGGTAGAGCGAGAGCTGCAACACCGTTGGCGACTGCGCGTAGCCGATGAAGGCGTGCAGCATATCGCCCAGCATGCTGTCTTCCGAGAGCAGATGCGCCGTACTCCAGAGGTGTGTATTGCCCAGGCTGATCCAGCCAAGCTCCTGCATATTCTGGATCGAGTCGGCGACGAGGCCCGCCGCGAAGATCAGCAGCAGCGCGCCCATCCAACGGAAGAAGAGGCGGAAGTCGAGGCGATAGCCCATGCGATAGATCGCCCAGCTGAGCCCAACCGCCGCCAGCGCGCCCAGCACAGCGCCGGTCAGCCAGAGCACGCCGCTCGTCTGGAAGGCGAATGCCAGCGCGAAGACCGCCGATTCAAGCCCCTCGCGCCCGACCGTCGTGAAGGCCAGCAAGCCGAGCGCAAAGCCAGAGCCAGCGACGGAGGCCTGCGCGGTGATCTCTTTCTTCAGCGTGCGGCTGTGGCGCTGCATCCAGAACGTCATCCCGGTCAGCAGGCCAACCGCGACGATATAGGTGATCGTCTCGAAGACGGTCTGGAAGGTTGTGTCATCGTATTCGCGCACGGTCGAGTAGATGATGACGCCGCCGACCACCGAGCACACCACCGCCAACGCGACGCCGATCCATACCGCGCGCACTTCGCGTGTCTTGCCAAGTTGGTGTAGCGCCGCGAGTAAGATGCTGACGACCAGGCTTGCCTCTAGCCCTTCACGCAGGAGCAGGATGAATGCCGGGAGCATGCGATGTCTCTTTTCTAGCGGCGGTCCGCGCCAGTATCTTGTCTATTCTGTGCGATGTGGCCTGCGCTCACACGCTATACCTGACTTGTCCACTCGGATATTAGCACTACCTAATGTCACCCGTCAACCTGATATTCTGAGCGAAGCCTGAGACATCGCTCAGGCAAACACCCGATGCGACGCTACGGTGGGCGCCGTCCTGGCAGCGGCGATGGGCCGACGATGGGCCGACGATGGGCCGACGATGGGCCGACGATGGGCCGACGATGGGCCGATGGCAGGGCGCCGGGTCGCGGCTCACACATCACGCGCGCCATGCAATACAATAGAGCAACGATTATTCGCACGTTATCTATCGCCACTCGTCGCACAAGGGCTGTGCGGCGAGTCCAACGAGTCCAACGAGTCCAATAACGACGCCACGTTCACATACCGTCGCCATTCCTGAGCGCAGCGCAGAAGGAGAGGCTCAGAACATGTCACGAGTCACACCGGACCAGATTCGCCAGATGAAGAGCCGTGGGGAGCGCATCCCCATGCTGACCGCGTACGACTACCCCACCGCGTCCATCCTTGATAGCGCGGGCGTACCCATGTTGCTGGTTGGCGATACCCTCGGCATGGTGGTCCAGGGCAATGACAGCACGCTGCCCGTCACCATCGAGGACATCATCTATCACACGCGGGCGGTGCTGCGCGGGGCCAAGCATGCGCTGGTCGTCGCCGATATGCCGTTCGGCTCATTTCAGGTCAGCGTAGAGGAGACGATGCGCAACGCGGCGCGCATGATGAAAGAATCGGGCGCGCAGGCTGTCAAGCTGGAGGGTGGCGTGCGCGTGGCGGCGAGCGTGCGCGCACTGGTGGAGGCAGGCATCCCCGTGATGGGACACATCGGCCTGACACCGCAGTCGGTCAATGTCACGGGCGGCTTCAAGGTGCAGGGCAAGACGGAGCGCTCCGCCCGCGCATTGCTAGCCGATGCGGCGGCGCTGGAGGCGGCGGGCGCCTTCGCCATCGTGCTGGAGCTGGTGCCTGCCGAGCTCTCGCGGCTGCTCACCGAGCGCCTCAGCGTGCCGACCATCGGCATCGGCGCTGGTCCCTCATGCGATGGTGAGGTGCAGGTAATCTATGATGTGATGGGCCTCTTCCCCGACTTTACGCCGCGCCACACCAAGCGCTACGCTGATCTGGGCGCGGCGATGCGCGCGGGCGTGGAAACCTACCTGCGCGAGGTGCGTGAGCGCAGCTTCCCGACTGAGGCCCAGAGCGCCCCGATAGACGCCAGCCTCATCGAACGGCTGCGCGCCGAATCATCCACCACGAAGGACCCAGTTGAGAGCGAAGACGCCTGAGGGGCGTATAGATTCTAGCGCAGGCTGGTTCGCCATCGAGCGGCGCCCCCGGCGCAGCCGAACGGGGCGCCGATGACAACGTTTCGGCGTTTCCCGCGTTACATCTTATAGCGCGGGCGCCGGGCGAGCGCGATCATGCGCATCTGGCGCCGCCCCTCGCGGCCAGGCTGGCGCTGTCAGGGATGCAGAAGAGTCCGAGGCGACGAAAGGGACCTGTGTGGCTTCGCTTATAGGTCAGTGGCTGGGCGAGTACCAGATGGAGGCCGAATTAGGCCGTGGCACGATGGGTGTCGTCTATCGGGCGCAGCATGCCCAGACTGGCAAGCCGTTCGCCGTCAAAGTGCTGATTGATGTCCTCTCCGCCGATGTGACATTCGTCACCCGCTTCATGCGGGAGGCGTCGGTCGTCGCGCGGCTCAACCATCCCAACATCGTGCGTGTCTACTCCTCCGGACGGCAGGATCAGCACATCTACTTCGTCATGGAGTATTTTCCCGGCGTCACGGCGGGGCACATGCTGCGTGAGCGCAAGCGGCTGACCTGGGGCGAGGTGATCGAGATCGCGGCGCAGGCGGCGGACGCGCTGGCCTATGCGCATGTCGAGGGGCGGCTGGTGCATCGCGATGTGAAGCCGGAGAACATGCTGGTGGACCGCTGGCGGCGCGTCAAGCTGCTCGACTTCGGGCTGGCGCGCATCGAGGGGATGGACGCCATCACCCGCGCGGGCACCGTCGTCGGCAGCCTCTATTACGTCTCGCCAGAGCAACTGCTCGGACGCAAGCTCGATGGCCGCTCCGATGTCTACGCGCTGGGCGTGAGCATGTATGAGATGCTGACAGGTCAGCGCCCCTATCGCGGCCAGACGCTCACGGAGATGAGCGACGCCATCCTCTACGCCACAGCGACGCCTGTGCGCCAGGCTGAGCCGAGCGTCCCGCCTGAACTTGAGCGCATCATCGCCAGGGCAATGGCGCGCGACCTGAGCCAGCGCTACGCCTCGGCGGGCGAGCTGCATACGGACCTGCGCGCTCTGCAAGCGACGCTGGCGACCAATGCGCCCAGCGACGCGCCTGAGGGGCAACAGCAGCAGCGGCGTCCGACGGTTGGGCCAGTGGAGCCACACCTCAATCTGCCGCAGGCCGCTGCAATGGAACAGCGCAAGCCGCGCGAGCCACTCGAACCAGCGCCCGCGCCGAATCCCGCGCCGAATCCCGCGCCAAATCCGTTGGGTCAGCGCCGCACGCTGCGCTCCAGCTTCCGCCCAGCCAGCCTGGAGCCAGCCCCCAGCGATGAGCAGCGCGCCCCCCGGACCCCAGATGCGCGCTAGCCGCCGACTGTTTGCCCACTGTTGACAGAAGCAGATGGCGCCGCTTGCTGGCGTTCGCGCAAGCCTGGGCGTATACTCAATTTGAGCGCATGACGCCAATGGCCAACGAGCGGTGGATGCGCGCAGAATACGCTTATTGACGATTATCCCATCATCCCCAGGAGCGACGAGCATGGCTGACAAAAAATCGAGCGCGAAGACACCTACCACTAGCGCAACGCCGCAGCCGACTGGAGCGCGTCAGTCGCTGGGGTCGCTGGGGCAGCGGGTGATGGAATTCATCCTCCCGCCTGCATCGGCTGGCGGCGGCGGGACGGGGCTGCGCCGCAAGACCTCCAGCACGACGCGCTTCATCGTTGGCTCGGTCACGTTCATCCTCGTCGCAGAGCTTTTGACCTATCTGATTGACTTCGCCAATCTCCAATTCAAGCTCAATCTGAATCAGCCCATCATCGCCGGCAATAGCGCGACCTGGTTTAGCTGGTTCTTCGTCATCAATGTCGTCATCATCCTGGGCCTCTGGATTCTGCTCAACAAGCTCGGCTTCTTCCCGCGCGACATGTGGGCGCCCCGCAACGGCACGACTGCACGCGGCGCATCCTCGAACGGGAGCAATGGGAGCAGCGGCGCAAACGGCGACAAGAAGGGAGCCAACCAGATTCCCGGCATCGGCTCGACGCGCACGCGGGCCGAGCGCCGCTATACGGCAGCGCTGGCGGCTGAGGCGGCAGCGGCGAAGGCCGCCAAGGGCAAAGGGCGCACGGCGACAGTTGAATCGCGCGCCACCAATGACGCTGCCTTCAGTTCCACGCATGACGAGGCCTACGACCGCGCCAAAGCCGCGCAGCGCCTGCGCACCCGCCGCGCGCGTCGCTAGACACCTAAACACCGGCGCCACAGAACCCGCGCGCCAGACGGCGGGCCACCGGGCGGGCCATCGGCGCATCAGC
>JAICSR010000254.1 GCA_025936795.1 Ktedonobacterales bacterium
GCCGCGCGCGCCAGCGGATAGGTCTGCGAGACGAGCGGCGTGATCTTGCCCTCAGCCAGCCAGGTGAGCAACTGGCGCTGGTTCGCCTGGCTGTGCGCAATTCGACCCACCGCTCACCGTTTCGTTACAGGGCGATGGAGCCTAGCGGTAGACGTCTTTCCGGTCTGCGATGGTTATCAAGAGGACTTCCTGCAGAGAGTCATCTACTTCGTACACAACACGGTAGGCGCCTACCCGTATCCTATAGCGATCTGTAGTCCCTTTGAGCTTTTTCACGCCTGTGGGACGCGGATCGTCGCTCAGATGCTGAATGTGCTCACGGACGCGGCTATAGATCGCGCCTGGCAGCGCATCCAGTTCCTTTTGCACACGCTTGGGAACGCGAACGCGGTAACTCACTGAGACGACTGCTCACGTGCGCGCCGCGCCCGATCATAGTCCTCGAAGTCCATCGCGTCGCCGTTGGCCGCCTCGCTGTGGGCCTCAGCGACCGCCGCCGCCAACTCAGCCGACTCCTCCCACTCGCGATCTTCCAGTTCTTCCAGGATGAGTTGCGCGATTCGGCGCTGCTCATCTTCTGGCTGCTGCTGAGCTAGCTCCATCGCGCGCTGCAATTCATCAATCATTGGGTGTACTCCATCCCGCTCATCCATTTGCCGCTAGTATAGCAGGTGGCTTACCCCTGCATCGTTAGCACGAGCTTGCCGGTGGCCTGCCGCGCCAGGATGGCGTTCAGCGCGTCCGCCGCGCGCGCCAGCGGATAGGTCTGCGAGACGAGCGGCGTGATCTTGCCCTCGGCCAGCCAGGCGAGCAACTGGCGCTGGTTCGCCTGGCTGTGCGCCACTTCGCGCGCAATGAAGCCGCCGAAGAACACGCCGACGACCGCGCAGCCCTTGAGCAGCGGCAGATTCAGCGGGATGCGCGGGATGTCGCCCGCCGCGAAGCCCACCACGAGGTAGCGTCCGCGCCAAGCGACGCTGCGCAGCGCAGGCTCGGCCAGCGCGCCGCCAATGGGATCGTAGACGACATCCACGCCCTGCGGGGCCAGCGCCTTCAGCCGCTCGCGCAGGTCTTCCGCGCTGTAGTCAATGCCCTCGTCGGCGCCGCGTTCGCGGCAAACCGCCAGCTTCTCGGCGCTCGATGCCGCCGCGATGACCCGCGCGCCCAGCAGCTTGCCTAGCTCCACCGCCGCCAGACCCACGCCACCAGAGGCGCCCAACACCAGCAGCGTCTCGCCCGCTTGCAGGGCCGCGCGGTCCACCAGCGCGTGGTACGACGTGCCATAGGTCAGCTGGAAGGCCGCCGCCGTCACGAAATCCACGCCGTCGGGGATGGGTGTCGCGGCGCGGGCATCGCAGGCCACCGCCTCGGCGTAGCCGCCGTGTGGAACGAGCGCCAGCACGCGGTCGCCCACCTGCCACCCCTCCACGCCCGCGCCCAGCGCTTGCACGACCCCGGCTACATCGGTTCCCGGCGAGAAGGGCAGCGGCGGCTGAAACTGATACTTGCCCTGAATCACCAGCGTGTCCGGGAAGTTGACTGCGCAGGCCTTCACGCCGATTACGATCTCGCCCGCGCGTGGCTCCGGCGTGGCGACCTCGGCGATGTCTAGCTGGTCGGGTGGGCCATAGGCCCGGCAGAGCGCTGCTTTCATCGTTTGCTCCCTCCTACTGCGCGTCCTGCGCGCCAAATTGTCGCAGTGTAGACCGCGCGATTGCGCGGCGATGCACCTCGTCTGGCCCGTCGGCGAGCCGCAGCGTGCGCCCTGCCGCATAGAGCGCGGCCAGCGGATAGTCATCGCTGACGCCCGCCGCGCCGAACGCCTGGATGGCGCGATCGGTGACGCGCGTGAGCAGACTGGGCGCCACCACCTTGATCATGGCGATCTGGTCCTGCGCGGCCTTCTTGTCGAGCGTGTCAATCATCCAGGCGGCTTTGAGCGTCAGCAGCCGCGCCTGCTCGATTTCAATCGCCGAGTCGGCGATCCACTGCTGGATGACGCCCTGCTGGGCCAGCGGCTTGCCAAACGCCACCCGCGCCGTGACCCGCGCGCACATCAGTTCCAGCGCCCGCTGTGCGCCGCCGATGCAGCGCATGCAATGATGGATGCGCCCCGGCCCCAGCCGCGCCTGCGCGATGGCGAAGCCGTCGCCCTCGCCGCCCAGCAGATTGCTGACCGGCACGCGAGCATCCTCGAAGCTCAGTTCGGCGTGGCCCTCGTTGTCCATGTAGCCAAAGACCGGCAGCGGGCGCACGATGCTGATGCCCGGCGTGTCGAGCGGCGCCAGCAGCATGCTCTGCTGGCGATGGATGTCGGGGTTGGTGGGGTCGGTCTTGCCCATCACGATCAACACGTTGCAGCGTGGCCGCGCAGCTCCGGTCGTCCACCACTTGCGACCATTCAGCACATACTCGTCGCCCTCGCGGCGCATCGTGAGCTGGATGTTGGTGGCGTCGGAGCTGGCGACCGCTGGCTCGGTCATCGCGAAGGCCGAGCGAATCGCGCCATCGAGCAGCGGCTGGAGCCAGCGGCGTTGCTGCTCCTCCGTGCCAAACTGCGCCAGAATCTCCATGTTGCCAGTGTCGGGCGCGGCGCAGTTGAAGACCTCCGAGGCCCAGGGCACGCGACCCATCTGCTCGGCCAGCGGGGCATATTCCAGGTTGGTCAGCCCGGCGCCACGCTGCGCATCGGGCAGGAACAGGTTCCACAGCCCCTCAGCCTTTGCGCGCGTCTTCAGCTCATCCACGATCTCGGTATGGTGGAAGGGATTGCCAGCGGCGGCGATCTGCTCGTGATAGACGCGCTCGTTGGGGTAGACGTGGCGCTGCATGAACGCGCTCAGGCGCTCGATCAGCGACCGGGTCTTCTCGGAATAGGCGAATTCCATCAGCGCTGCTCCTCTTACGATCTCGCGCGGGGTCATAGCCAGATTGCCCACCACTGAGTGTAGAGTACGCTGTCCGAGGGGGCGTTGTCATGTCGCCGAAGCGCGCATTTCGGAGTACGTCTGGACAGATTGGATGGCTCCTCCCCAGTGCTTCCAGTGGGCGCGCATGGTGTTCACGCAGATGACGAGCGGGCGCCGAATTGCATCGCAGCACGTTATTTATCAGCCGCACGTCCGTTATTGAACATACCGAAGGTAGTTGCCGCTGTTATGGCTATTGATGACATACCAGCTGGTCGCTAGCAGATTGACAGGAGACGCGTGTGAGATTCTGGGCTTCCCGATGGCGTTCAATGACGATCGCTGTGTCTGGCCTGGCGTTGATTGGGCTGGCAGCAGCCACAGTAGGGGCGGTTTTCGCAAACCCTCCCAACACAAGCTATTCGATTAGCGGAAATACCCCCGGATTCGTCAGCAATGCGAAGGATTTGGGCGCGTATGACCCCTCGACCGTCATCTCCGTGACCGTCTGGCTCAAGCTGCACAATGAGGCGCAACTCGATACGTTAGCGCGTCAAGAATCGCAGAAGGGGTCAGCGAACTACCACAAGTGGCTCACCCAGAGCCAGTTCAACGCGACCTACGCGCCGACCTCGCAGGAACTCAAATCAGTTGAGAACTTCCTGTCCGCGCACAACCTGACGGTGGCCAATGTCGCCGAGAACAACTTCTATGTTGAGGTGTCAGGGACCGTCGCGAACATCGAGAAAGCCTTCCACGTCCAGATTGATAACTATAGCGTGGACGGCATGCAACTGCGCTCCAACAAGGCTGACCCTTCGGTCAATGGCAGCGCAGGCGCACACATTGCGGCGATCACAGGCATGGACGACCTGGGCTATCATCCCAACGTCGCCTACCCGGATGGCCAGTCGGCCCCGACGCTGACGCCGCTCTCCTCCTCGCCCAAGGGCTTCTTCTTTGCCAGCCAGTGCTTTACGGGCGTCGAGTCGCACACCTTCACCGGTAGCGACGCATCGGCGACCTACACTGGCAACCGCTACGGCACGGACATCAATAACTCGAACCTGGGCCAGTTGCCGCCCTGCGGCTATCAGCCTAGCGAGATGCAGCAGGCCTACAACATGAATGGCCTGTATGCGAATGGCCTGAACGGCGCGGGACAGACAGTCGTCATCACAGACGCCTTCGGCGATCCGACGATTCAGTCCGACGCCAACACCTTCTCGCAACTCTACGGGCTGCCTGCGCTGGATTCCTCGAACTTCCAGGTCATTCAGGCTCCCGGCTCGACGAACAACCCGCGCACCCGCGGTAAGTTCGGCGACCCCACTGGCTGGCAGGGCGAGATCACCCTGGACGTTGAGTGGGTGCATGCAATGGCGCCTGCCGCCAAGATTGACCTGGTCATCGCGCCGAACAACGGCGCAGACCTGGATGAGGCCGTCAACTGGTCGGTCCTGCACCACCTGGGCAACGTCATCACCAATAGCTGGGCTGGCCCAGAGGCGATGGCCAATCCGGCGACGTTTAACCGGATGAACCGCATCCTGGAGCAGGCTGCCGTCCAGGGAGTTGACGTCAACTTCTCCTCCGGCGACAACGGCGACGACACGGTCCTGGTGGGCTACAAGAGCACGGAGTTCCCCGGTTCCTCGCCCTATGCGACCTCCGTTGGCGGCACGAGCCTCGCGCTAGACTCCCACAACAACATCGCCTTCCAGACGGGCTGGGGCAACAACCTCACCTGCATTGAGGGCATCACGCCTCCGGTGGCGGGCGACTATTGCGGCACGCCGCAGGATCCCCCAGGGCCGCTAGGCTTCCAGTTTGGCGCAGGTGGCGGCTCCAGTCGCGTGTTCGCCAAGCCCGACTTCCAGAGCGCGCTGCCCGGTACCCAGCGCCTCGTACCCGATGTGAGCATGCTGGCTGACCCATACACTGGCGTCGAGATTGTCGAGACGGTCGGCGGTGAGCTTGGTGTCAGCGTGATCGGCGGCACGAGCCTCGCTAGCCCGATGTTCTCCGCCCTCATGGCGATTGCGACGCAGGCGAATGGTGGTCAGGGTCTTGGCCAGGCGGCGCCGCTGCTCTATGGCCTGTCGTCGAGCCAGACGACCAGCACGGCGTTCTATGACGTGCAGACGGTTGGCTCGGCTACCAACGTGAGTGGCTCGATCACCGACAGCGCTGGGACGACGAATTACTCGGCTGACCAGTTGGCGGCTCCGCTGGACGGGACCACCAGCTACTACAGCGCGTTCTACAACAGTCCCTTCTCGAGGCGCTGGTTTGTCATCACCTTCGGCACAGACTCGTCCTTGCAGACCGCGCCAGGATGGGATGATGTCACGGGTGTTGGCACACCGAACGGTGTGAACTTCGTCAACGCGCTCGTCCACTAGCGCGCAGGAACGACGTTGAGTCGCGAACACTCGCGGCGCAATCAGTTGGGGTGGGAGGCCATACGGCTTCCCACCCCAACGCCGTCTGTGCGCTCAACGCGCTGGCAGCGTCGCCACGAAGTCAAGACCGCGCTGAACCCAGCGTGCGAGCGCCTCGTCAGATTGGTAGCCTTCGGGTTCGATACAGACGAAGGCCGCCAGAGGCTTGGCGGCGAACTCCATCGGACGCACATGCGGCTGAGCCAGCGCCCATGCCACCGCATCTGGTCCCACGCGCACCATGAGGTCGGCTCCGGTGACGCCACAGCACATGGCGCCATTGACGAGAAACGATAGCCCGCCAATCATCCGCTTCTCGACGACATCCCGCCGCCCAGCGAGGGTCCGTCGCACACGTTCAACCGCTTGTTGGTCGTAGCCCATCGCCCTGGATGCCCTCCCGCCGCCACAACATATAACATGGACTCCGCAGTGGTCGTTGGATCTGGGCCTCACCCCCAGCCCCGCGCCAGCGAGGAGCGGGGAGCAGGCGCCGTTTACCCCACTCCACGCAGGGGCGGGGGAACCGGGGTGGGGTCGA
>JAICSR010000451.1 GCA_025936795.1 Ktedonobacterales bacterium
AACTACGCCCCGCGCTACCAGATTCTCGACAAGCCCTACGCCACCAAGACGCTGCTCGAAGCCTACGACCGCGCCGCCGAGCGCATCGGCTGGGCCACCCGCGACGCTGAGGAGCGGCGCTATCCGCGTGGACGCGCTGGCACGCTGCGTCGTGGCGTCGGCATGGCCAGCCAGCTCTGGGGTGGCGATGGCGGGCCGCCCGCGCAGGCCATCGCCAAGTTGCTGCCCGATGGCTCGGCGGTCATCCTGACCGGCACGCAGGACATCGGCACGGGCACGCGCACCGTCCTCGCGCAGATTGCGGCTGAGGAGCTGGGGCTGCCACTGGCGTCGGTGCGCGTGGAGCTAGGCGAGACGGAGTTTGGCGTCTTCTCGCCGCCCAGCGGTGGCAGTATGACCCTCGCGTCCGTCGGCCCTGCCGTGCGGATGGCTGCGCTGGGCGCGCGGCGCGAGATGCTGGAGATCATCAGCCATCTCGCCGAGGCGCCAGTGGACGCGCTCGACGTGCGCGACGGCGCGATACTCAACCGCGAGACGGGCAAAGAGATGGGAACGGTTGGCTCGTTCCTCGGACAACTCGATGGCCACGAGGTGACGGCGCGCGGCATGCGTGGCCCCAACGCCGAGGATGTCATCGTGCGCACGTTTGGCGCGCAGTTCGCCGAGGTCGAGGTGGACATCGCCACGGGCGAGGTGCGCGTACTCAAGATCGTCGCCGCCCACGACTGCGGACGCATCGTCAATCCGCTGACCTTCAGCAGCCAGATCGAGGGCGGCGTCATCCAGGGGCTAGGCATGGCGCTCTTCGAGCAGCGCATCGTGGATGAGCGGCTCGGCGTGAGCGTCAACCCGAACCTGGGCGACTACAAGGTCCCCACCATCCGCGACATCCCAGAGATCGAGATCATCACCTTCGACCGCGCCAACGAGGTCGCCAACACGCTGGGCGCGCTGGGCGCGGGCGAGCCGCCGATCATCTCGACGCCGGGCGCCGTCGCCAACGCTGTCGCCCACGCCATCGGTCGCCGCGTGACTGGGCTGCCGCTGACACCCGACCGCGTGCTGGCGCTGCTCAGCGATCACTAACCGACGAGAGCCGAATCATAGAGGGAACCGCAACCATGCGCGCATTTGAGCATCGCGCCGTTCGCAGCGCCGAGGAGGCCGTCGCGGCGTTGCAGGCGGATACCGCAGGCGAGACCAGCGTCATCGCCGGGGGCGCCGAACTGCTCTCGCTGATGAAAGCCAATCTGATCGCGCCCGCCCACATCATTGATCTGAAGCCCGCGCGCGAGCTACGCGGCGTCAGCGTGGCGCCCGATGGCTCCGTGCGCATCGGCGCGCTGACCACGCTGGCCGACATCGAGCGCGACGCCACGCTGGCTGCGCGTTTGCCGATTCTGCCAGCCGCCGTACGCGACGCCGCCACCCCGCAACTGCGCAACATGGCGACGGTCGGCGGCAATCTGATGCAGCGCAACCGCTGCTGGTATTTTCGCGGCCCCTATGACTGCTGGCTGAAGGGCGGCGACCAGTGCTTCGCCCGCGATGGCGAGAACAAGTATTCCGCGATTTTCGATGAAAGCCCCTGCGTCGCCGTGCATCCCTCTGACCTCGCGCCCGCGCTGCTCGCGCTGGAGGCGAGCGTGCTAGTGGTCGGGCCGCAGGGCGAGCGGGCCGTGGCGCTCGGTGATCTGCTACGCCCGCCGACCGCTGAGCGCCGCCGCGAGACGACGCTGGGCGGCGCTGAGGTGATCGTCGCGGTCAGCATCCCTGCCCAGCCAGCGGGCGCGCACGGCGTCTACCTCAAGCTGATGGATCGCCAGGCCTGGGCCTATGCGCTGGTGAGCGCCGCCGCGCAGATGACGCTGCGCGATGGCCAGCTGGTGGAGCGCGCCCGCCTCGCGCTGGGCGGCGTCGCCAATGCGCCGCGCCGACTGCCAGCAGTCGAGGCCGCGCTGGAGGGCCAGACCCTCACACCCGCGCTGGCCGCACAGGCAGCGGAGCAGGCGGTCGCGGGCGCCACGCCGCTAGCACACAACGGCTACAAGGTCCAGCTGGCGCGCGAGTTGACCCGCCGCGCCATCCTGCAAGCGGCTGGCATGGAGTGGTAGCGCTATCTGGGGGGTACAACCCGCAGCTACAAGGCTCCACGGACGGCGAACGAGGAGGATGAACCGATGAGCGATGAAGTGAAGCAGCGCAAGGCCGAGCATGTGCAGGTCGCATTGGCGCACGACATCGCCGCGCCACAATCCGCCTCGTGGGCCGACATCCATCTGATTCACCAGGCGCTGCCGGAGGTGGACCTCGACGAGATCGACACCGCGACGGACTATCTCGGCCATCGGCTGCGCTACCCCATCTTCATCTCATCGCTCACTGGCGGTCATCCCGATGTCGCCATCATCAACGAGCGGCTCGCCGCCATCGCGCAGGACTACGGCCTCGCGATGGGTGTGGGCAGCCAGCGGGCCGCGCTCGTGACCCCACAACTCGCCAATACCTACAGCGTCACCCGCGCCAAAGCGCCCGACGCCTTCCTGATCGCCAATGTCGGCGCGCCGCAACTGATCGAGCAGCGCGGCAAGCCAGCCTTCACGCTCGACGACGCCAGGGCCGCCGTGAAGATGATAGGCGCCGACGCGCTCGCCATCCACCTGAACTATCTTCAGGAGGCGGCCCAGCCGGAGGGCGACCGCAATGCGCGCGGCGCGCTGGCGGGCGTGCGAACCCTCGCCGAGCAGGTTGGCGTTCCCGTGATCGCCAAGGAGACGGGCGCGGGCGTCAGCTACGAGCAGGCGCACAGGCTCACGCGCGCAGGCGTCTCGGCGATTGACGTGGGTGGCGCGGGCGGCAGCAGCATGGCGGCGATGGAGGCGCAGCGCGCGCAGGATCGCGGCGACCGTCGCACAGGCGCGATTGGCGCGCTCTTTCGCGATTGGGGCATCGCCACCCCCATCGCCGTCGTCGAGGCGCACGCGGGCGCGCCCGATCTGCCGATCACCGCGACCGGCGGCGTGCGCTCCGGGCTAGACGCGGCGCGCGCGCTAGCGCTGGGCGCGAGTCTGATTGGCATGGGCTTCCCATTCCTG
>JAICSR010000596.1 GCA_025936795.1 Ktedonobacterales bacterium
GCAGTCCCTCCGCAAGGCGCGCCGCATGCAGACAGCAACGCTCGATGAGATCGGCCAGCCCGGAGCGCCCAAGCGAGCGCAGCGCCGCCCAGACTTCGACGCAACGCGCGCGGCGCGAGAGCTCGGGCGTGAAGTTGTCGGGCTCGCGCGTCTTGCTAGGCTCCAGATAGGCGGCGCCGGCGGCCATGGCTGCGCGCAGGGCTTCGCCGTGGCGCGTGAAGGCCAGGCCACTGTCGTAGGGCACGTTGAGCCACTTGTGCGCGTCGGTGGCCCACGAGTCGGCGTCGGCGTAGCCGCGCATCAGATGCGCGTAGCGAGGCGAGGCGGCGGCCCACAGACCGAACGCGCCATCTACGTGGACCCAGGCGCCAGCAGCCTTGGCGCGCGGCACAATCTCCTGAGCAGGATCGAATGCGCCCGTGTTGACGTTGCCCGCCTGCACACAGACAATCGTTGGCCCGCTGATCTCTGGGAGCAGATCAGCGGGCATGCGCCCCTGATCGTCCACTGGCACACGCACGACGCGATTGCGCCCGAAGCCCGCCAGCCCCAGCGCCTTGAGCAGCGATGGATGCCCCTCCGCGCCGACGATCACCGTGATGGGTGGCGCGCCGAACATGCCGTCGGCCTCCACATCCCATCCAGCTGCGTGGAGCAGGGCATGCCGCGCGGCGACCAGGCAGCTAAAGTTCGCCATCGTCGCGCCCGTCACGAAGCCGACGCCAGACTCTTGCGGCAGGCTGAGCAGGTCCAGTAGCCAGCGCGCAGCAACCAATTCCACCTGCGCGGTCAGCGGCGTCACGCTGGCGAAGATCGTGTTCTGGTCCCAGACGCCCGCCAGCCAGTTCGCGGCCAGGGCTGCGGGCAGTGTCCCGCCAGTGACGAAGCCGAAGAATCGTGGGCCGCTCATCGCCATGTTCGCGTCGGCGTAGCTGTCGAGTTCGGCCAGCGTCGCGGCGGGATCGGTTGGCGCGTCGGGCAGCGGGATGTCCAGCGCACCCAGGCGGGCGACGGTGGCTGGGTCGGGCGCAACAGCGCGCTCCGGCAGCGAATCCAGGTAGCGCAGTGCGCGGGTGGTGGTGTCGTGCAAAAGATCACGCATATAGGATCGCCTCCCTCTGATAGACTACCCTCAGAAGCGGATACGCCGAGCCGCGTGAGGTACCTCATAGTAGCACCAGCATGCCAAACTCTTCGGCGAAGCGGCGGCGGGTCGGCTGTTGGAAATTGAGCAGGGCGCCGAATGCTGCGCGATCTCGTGCATGTGGAGCTGACGGCTGTTGCGCGCTGATAGAGGCAATCCTTGATCACCCTGCGCCGCGAGATGGCGCGCCAGTGCGGCGCCTGGAAAACGCGCGCGAGGATTGCACGAGATTGCACTGTTTTCGCACCGTCGGCGTTACCTCTCCTCACCGTGCTGGGCCGCGTTTTGTGTGCCGCGTGTCTGGGAACGAAGGACGTTACTGCAACGCATGGAGCGCAGGTTGGCCGTCGTTTTCCAGTATGCTCACCCAAAACGGGTTGGGTATCCCGCCGCTGTTCTCGGTGAAGCCTGGGCAAGGGGTGTTGGTCGTCCACACCCGGAGGGGCAGGCCATGCCAGGTGAACGTCACCTGATACTCTGCGTACCCTACAAGTGACATGCAGCCTCCGCCACGCGGGAGCTAGGGAATGCACGACGCGCTCACAATTGGCGCGGTGTAGAACTCGTTATTCAGAC
>JAICSR010000432.1 GCA_025936795.1 Ktedonobacterales bacterium
ACTCAGCAGGCGCGAGGCGACGCAGCGGCTGGCGCTCTGGGCGCTAGGCATCGAAGCATTCCTGCTGGCGCTCTTCGTGGTCGCCCCGCTGGGCGGTGTGACGCTGACGATCTCGCCGCTGGCGCGCGTGTGGCCGTGGCTACTCGCGCCCGCGCGCCTCGTTTTCGGCGATGCGCTGGTGCGCGCCAGTGTCACGCCAGCGCAGGGCTGGGCGCAGTTGGCGCTGCTGGCGACGCTGCTGGTGGGGGCGAGTTGCGCGGCGGCGGGCGCGGTCTGGGTCGCGCGCCGGGTGGAGACACGCCATGACCGCCGCTGGCTCTGGCTGGCGCTGGGCGTGGCCGCCGCGCTGGGGCTGACGCTGACGCTGTTGCCCGCGTTACCTTCCGATGACATCTTCTCCTACATCCTCTACGGGCGCATCAGCGCGTTGCATCATGCCAATCCGCTCATCACCACTCCGGCGAGCTTCCCGCACGATCCCTTCCTCACGCTGGTCTACTGGCAGAATACCCGCTCAGTCTATGGCCCCGTCTGGCTGCTGCTCTCCGGCGGCGTCTCGTTGCTGGCCGAGGCGCTGGGCGGTGGGCTGGCCGTCTATGTCGCGCTCTTCAAGCTGCTAGGGCTGGCGACCCATCTGGCCAACGCGGCGCTGATCTGGCTGATTCTGGGACGACTGGCGCCGCGGCGGCGGCTGGCGGGAACGCTGCTCTATGCCTGGAATCCGCTCTGCCTGCTTGAGTTCTGCGCCAGCGGGCATAACGATGCGCTGATGCTCTTCTTCCTGCTGCTGGGCGTCTATGCCTTCGTGCGCCAGCAGGAGGCGCTCGGCCTGATCGCGATTGGCCTCTCCATCGCGACCAAGATCGTGCCGATTGCGCTCATCCCGTTCTACCTGCTCTATTGCGCGCGGCGCCTGCGCGCTGAGGGAGCCGACTGGCGCGGATTGGCGGCTGGCCTGGGCTGGCGAATCGGACTGGTGGCGCTGGCCGCGCTCGCATTGGTCGCGCCCTTCTGGGCTGGCCCGCAGACCCTCGGCGCGCTGCTCTTCTCGCCGCCAGCGCAGCAGCTTGATAACTCACTGCTCGAATCGGTTTCGTGGCCGTTGCGCTGGCTGGCGCAGGGCGCGCTGGGGATGAGCCTGGAGCAAGCGCGCACCGTGGTTGAGACGGCGCTGAAACTGCTCGCGCTGTTGGCCTTTGGTCTGCTGTGGCTCTGGGAGATGCGTCGCACGCGCACGCTGGAGGGTACGCTCTCAGCCTGGGGCTGGGCGCTGGTCTGGTATGCGCTGGTCGCGAGCGGCTGGTTCTGGCCGTGGTACGTCACCTGGGCGGTGGCGGTCGCGGCGGTCGCGCCGTGGGGGCGGCTGCACGTCGTGACGCAACTGCTTGCGGGCGGCGCGCTGACGCTCTACGGCTTCCTGCCATTGCAGGCGGCGGGCGTCTATGGCTTCCGCTCGGCGGTCGCCTTTGGGCCAGCGCTGGCCTACCTGCTCTATCTGCTCTACCAGCGTTGGCGAGCGCGCCGCGCAGCGTATGTGCGCTGGGCGTCGTTGGCGCGCGGACTGGCCCCGTGGCAGCGCTTGCAGCGCCGCAAGCCGCGCCGAGGCTATAGTCTACACAGATAGAGGTCAAGGACGTGTACGCGAATATGATGAATGGTGTTGAAGGGCATGAGGATATGTCCGTGGGCATGAGACCCCAGGCGCGCGACGAACAGCGCGGGCAGGGCGAGGAGGTCCGCCGACCAACAGACGCCGCGCCGCGTGGTATCTGCATCCTGATCCACGGCATCAATGGCTCGCCAGAAGATATGGATGAACTTGGCGAGCAGCTCGCGGCGCAGGGCTTTGCGGCGCGCAATCTGCTGCTGCCTGGCCACGGCACGAGTCTCAGCGACTTTGCATGCCACGGCTGGGCCGAGTGGAAGCTAGCGGTCGCAGACGCCACCGATGCGGCGCTCGCGGCGCAGCGACCCGTCTTCGTCATCGGTCACTCGCTCGGCGCGGCGCTGTCGCTGGCGGTCGCGGCGGAGCGCCCGCAGCTCGCCGGAGTGGTGGCGCTCTGCCCGCCCGTGCGCCTCTATGATTCGATCTCGCTGGCGGTCGCGGCGGCGCGGCATGTGACGCCCTATCTGCCTGCCTGGCGCGAAGACATCCGCGACCGCAAGGGCGCACGGCTGCGCTATCGGCGCGATGTCTACCATTGGACCTCGACGGAGGCGCTGCACACGCTGCTCTGCGCGCTGCCCCGGCTGCGACGCAAGCTGCCCGCCGTCTGCATCCCCGCGCTCGTCATTGCGGCGCGCCATGACCATGTTGTTCCCGTGCGCGACGGGCGCGAGGCCTATGCGCTACTTGGCTCGCAGCGCAAAGAGCTGGTGGTGCTCCATGACTCGTTCCACGCGGTCACTAAGGATGTCGAGCGCGCCGCCGTAGCGCAGCGCATCATCGCGTTCTGCCAGGCCGAGGCTCCACGCTGGCAAGCATGCCGGCAGATCTGACGCGCTGCGTAGCTTGACGGAAGAACCGCAGCGCTGGTACCTTCGGTCGAGCGCTGCGAAATCGGGCGAAATCGGTTGCAATCCCTCTTGACGCCCCCGATACGTTGTGGCATACTCATCTTTGCCGCCGCGAATATGGTTCACGACCGAGGCGCCACGAGCGCAGGTCGCAGGCCAGCGGACGAGCGAATTTCCCAGGGTTAGCGAGGATGCGCGCATCGCCTGTTTCACACCCGTGAAGCGACGCCGCGAGCGCGACGACGAGACTCGTAGTACTTTACAGATGCGGTGTGGCGCTTGCGCGTGACTCCACGTCTGAACAAAAGCGCGACGAACATCGCAGCCTCCCCACGTCGAGCGAACGATCCTCTGTGATCTGCCAACACGCACGATTGGAACGCTGAGAAATTGCTTCTTGACGAGATAACGCATCTGTGTTAAGCTCAAGGGGCGCGCTCGAAAAGGGCGGCGATGCAAGCGTCTCCTGGTTGAGGCGCTTGTGGTGTGCAGAACCTTGACAATTGAAGAGTGAGAAGCAGCAGCGTTACAGCACACGGGACAGCGCGTAAGCGCTGAAGTGGGCTTTCCTTAAAGCAAACGCTTTGAGATGGAACCTGACGGACGCATAGGATCAAGAACAACAACAGATAGAGATATCTGAATGGCGAGTTTGATCCTGGCTCAGGACAAACGCTGGCGGCGTGCCTAACACATGCAAGTCGCACGGGGTGGGGGTTTCGGCTTCCATCGAGTGGCGGACGGGTGAGTAACACGTGGATGACGTATCCTCGTGTGGGGG
>JAICSR010000328.1 GCA_025936795.1 Ktedonobacterales bacterium
GCGACGCTCCAGTTCTGCCGCACCACCCAGATCGCGGGCGAGTTGGCGGGTACGCGCATGTCGGCGACGGCCAACGCGACGCTGCTCCAGTTCCCCAATATTCAGAAGGTGGTCATCCTCACGTCCTCCGGCGCCTGCTTCGACGACCTGAGCGGCTTGAATCGCTGCCTCTCGGCCAGCTAGCGTACGGAACGCCGCCTGGGCGCCAGACGCGACGCGGCGCCCACATCTCGTGACGGTCGCGCGGTCGTGCGCTCGCTATGCCAAGCGCTGCGGCATGGGAGATGCGGCGCATAGCGCATGGCATATGGCCCGTGGCCCGTGACATCCGTGAGATACGGCGTTTGAGAAAGGAAGGACGAGTCTATGGCGAAGGATCCGCATGAGGGCGCCGAGCTGACACCGTGGGAGCCGTTTGGCATGATGACGCCGCTGCGTGAGGCGATGAACCGCCTGCTTGAAGATAGTTTCATCAGCCCAACGCGCTTCGAGCCAATGATGGGTCGTGCGCTTCCACTGGATGTCTTCGAGACCGACACCGAGTATGTGATTGACGCTTCACTGCCAGGAGTGAAATCTGAAGACCTCAAGGTCAGCGCGACCGACGACAGCATCACCATTCGCGCATCGGTGAAACGCGAGACGCAGGACACGGGGAAAGGCTCGTACGTGCGACGCGAGCGCCACGAAGGCGAACTGATGCGCTCGGTGACGCTCGCCGTTTCGATTGATCCATCCAAGATCAATGCGCACTACGAGCATGGCGTGCTGCGCATCACCGCGCCGAAGTCAGAGGCCGCAAAGCCGCGCCAGATTGACGTGACTGTTCACTAGCGAGATGCTGCGCGGCATGGCTCTACGGCGCCATCCACCAGACATCCACCAGACATCCATCAGACATGAACCGCTCGCTCCCGACAGACGATGTCCGGGAGCGAGCATTCGTTTGCCTTCTCATCCAGTTTCCCAGCGCTACCCATCGGTGGACACGCAGTCGCGCCGGGCGCTTGACGCGAGACAGCGACACGGCGACAATGGGTCAAAGAAGCTGCGTGGCGACTCGTGGCAGATCACCTGCCGTCGAACGCCTCCGATCAGACGGAGGGCAGAATGCGCAACCAGAGAACCAGCTCCACGCGCCTGTTGACACGGGTGGGGCTATGGGCGTTGCTGCTGCTGGCGCTCGTTGCGGTGGATGTGGCGGTCCTCAACGCGCGCAACCCGGCGCAGGCGCTCAGCCCACACTATTACATGGCGCTGGGCGACTCGCTCTCGTTCGGCTACCAGCCCAACCTCGACTTCAGTGCGGGTTTCGCCGACGATATCTTCAATGACCTGCGCGGAGCGAATGTGACTGCCGTCGTCAACTACGCCTGCCCGGGCGAGACGACCGAGAGCATGATCAACGGTGGCTGCCCGGCGAACATCGCGCACCACGGTTCTTACTCTGGCTCGCAGCTTCAGGCGGCGATAGAGTTCCTCACCAATCAGCGTCATCAGGGGCGTGTCAGCCCGATCACGCTGGAGATTGGCGTCAACGATGTCGTCAAAGACTTCAATCCGGCGACCTGCACAGCCAGCGCCAGCGCCAATGCCGATCTTGCGACGATGGACGCCAATCTGACCGGGATCATTCTGCCGGAGCTGCTCAAGGCGCTGGGAACACCCACTGGGGCGCGGACGGGGGATCTGCATATGCTGAATTACTACAACCCCTACGCGAAGGTCTGCGCCAATTCACCGACGTTCCTGCATCTGCTGAACGACCACCTTCAGGCCGACGCGGCGCAGTTCCGCATCCAGGTAGTGGACGTATATAGCGCGTTTGGCGGCGACAACGCGACCGCCAGCCACATCTGCGACTACACCTGGTACTGCGATCCGCGGTTCCACGACTTCCACCCGACGAATCTGGGCTATCGGGTCATCGCCAATGCGGTGGAGTCCGCGCTGGGATTGCCTGGTTCCAACCTACTGCCTCCAGGCATGGCGCCGCAGCCAGCGGCGTTCGTCACCACGCACATCGCGGCGTTCTGGTGGGGGCCGAGGATGCTACAGGCGACCACGTGAGCGTGTCAACCCACATGCGCTCGCGGACTCATCTCACTGGCGCGTCTGGCATGCCCGCGCATGCGACAAACAGCGGACCACATGCGAACTGACGGCGAATTGAAAGCGGGAGGCCCACATGCTCAACACGGCTCTGGAACGCAACGATCTACTCCGACTGCTCGCGCTGGGGGTTCTGGTCATCCTCGAAGGGCTGGCGGTGGTCAGCACGGTGCTCAATATTACACTTCTGCCACTCGGCACGATCTATCCCAATGTTGACTCGGTGACGATTCTGGTTCTCCCTGTCATCATCGGCGCCGTCTCGCAGCGGTTGGAGGTCGCGATTGTTTTGACCGTGCTGCCGTTCTTCCTGCTGGCGGTGATCTACACCACCGTCTATGCTCCCGTCTGGAATATAGACCTCTTCCAGTTGGGCGTGCTGGCGGAGCGCGTGGCGGGCGGGGCGTTTCTGCTGGGTGGTCTCGGCGCGTTTGGCTGGCTGCTGCGGCGCACGTTCAATCGCACGACGCACAAGGGGTAGCGGGGGAGCGCGGCCTCCCTCACCGTCAGCGGCACACGTTATAGGGCAAGCTCGTGCGCTAGAGCGGTGGCTGTGTCAGGGCGCGCTGAAATGGTCGCGCGCTACAGCGGGCGCAGAGGGTGTAGCTCTCCGTATGGGTGGGCAGGCGTGGCGAGGCGCCAAGCGCGAGTCGTGGCTGCGTTGATTGTTCGCGCCGCTCGATGGTGAGTGTGCGTACATGGTTGGGGCAGTAGGGGCGACCGCAGCCCTCGCAGGCCACCGTCGCTGGCTGGCCACAATCTTTGACATGACACAGCGCCCCATCCGGTTGCGCCGCCATCACAGACCTTCCTTTACCAATCCGGGGAGACATCAGACGCCAATCTGGCTCGATGCGCCTCTCCCCGCGCATACAGCGCCGGAGTTCACTGGCTGAAAAGGGCTGAAAGGCCAGGATGCGCGCATCCTGGCCTTTCAGATTCAACTGCAGCGCCCGCAGGCGGGCGCTACGCAGACATCGGCTATGCAGCCGACTACCACTGACCGCCACCATGCGAGTAGTCATCACGGCGACCGCCGCCACCGTAGCCGCCGCCGCCAGAGCGACCGCCGCCACCGTAACCGCCGCCGCCACCGGAGCGACCACCGCCGGCGGGCCGCTCAGCGGCCTCGTCGAGCCGCAGCGCGCGGTTGCCAAGCATCGTGCCGTTGAGGCCAGCAATTGCGCTGCGAGCCTCATCTTCGGTTGACATCTCTACGAACCCAAATCCCTTGCTCTGACCGGTGTTGCGATCCGTGATGACGCGAGCGTCAACCACGGAGCCATACGCCGCAAACAGCTGCTGCAGCTGCGCGTCGTCGGCGGAGTAGGGCAGATTCCCTACGTAAATGCGAGTGCCCACAAAGGCTCCTTCAAACACAGGGTATGCGGCGTCTTTCTGGCGCGAGTCATACCTTCCGAACAGTATCCAGTCAACCAGTGCGCCACTCGCCTCGTAACAGGGGAATCGGTTGGGAACCGCACAATCACTTCGTCCTGATTCCGATGGGTTCCCTGCAAGAGGTGCGTACGAGATCAACTACAGGCACAGTATATCACGTAGCGACAGCACATGCCAAAAGACATGAATCATTCAAGAGTGATCCGAGATGTGGGGCCGAACCCTCATCCCCGGCCCCTCTCCCACAGGGCGAGGGGAGCAAGAAGTTCCGTTTCCTCCTCTCCTTGTGGGGCCAGGGGTGAGGTCGCGCCTACGCCGTCGTCTCGATACGCTGAGCCAGCGCGACATCCTTCGCGGTGACGCCACCCTCATCGTGTGTCGAGAGGGTCATCGTGACGCGGTTGTAGTTGATCGTGATGTCCGGGTGATGGGCCAGTTCCTCAGCCACCAGCGCCACGCGATCGACAAAGCCGATGCCTTCGGGGAAGGTCCTGAACGTGAAGGATTTCATCAAGCTATCGCCTTCGCGCGCCCAGCCTGGAAGTCCCGCCAGCGCCGCCGTTACCTGCTCATTCGAGAGCTTCGCCATGCTCTTGCCTCACTTTCATCACCATTCATGGGCATTCATCCGCTGCCACTGCTCCATTTCACTCGGTGGGAGCGCGTCTGAGCGCACTGGGAGGACAGCTCATCAGATCGGGGGATTCCATCGAGACTGGTCGCGCTTGCGGGGCGCGCGGCGTGACGCGCCTTTGCCGTGACCTTTCCCCTGACCGTTATCGCGCCGTCCATGCGCGTCGTCATCGGCGTCATCCCCTGCCAGGATGCGCTTGACGACGATCTGATGGGTGAAGCGCTTGCGGAGCAGGCGTGGCGCCTCATCCATGCGCCGCTGCAAATCGTCAACGCGGGCAGTAGCGGCGCCGTGCTGGCTCGCGCCTTCGCGTACCTCGCCATCATCGCTGATGACTGACACGTTGCAGCCCTGCTCGCGCGCCTGCGCCGCCAGCCGGATGATCACGGCGTCTGCGCTCTCGCCTGCCCGGCTGAAGATGACCGTGCCACGCGAGAGGCCAGGGAATGGCTGCGCGCTCTCGGCGCTTCCATCGCCATCGAAGACCACCACCACGCGATGCGGCGTGTGACGATAGCGCGCGGTCAGGCGCGCCAGCAGCGCGTCGCGTCCGGCGGCGAGGCTCGTGCGCTCGGCCTGGGCC
>JAICSR010000488.1 GCA_025936795.1 Ktedonobacterales bacterium
CGTCGCTGCGCGGAGTACGTTGTAAAACATCATCAGCCGCGCCTATGGACGGCCCGCCGGCCGTCGCGCAGCCTGCCTCCGCAGGCTGGGAACACGCAATGCCAGGACCCAGGCCGCGCAGGCGGACTTCGCGGCCCGCAGGCCCTTAGACGCGGGTTCACCCGCCGGGCTGCTACAATTCGCGCACGCCGCCATGCTGCGGCTCACGGCGCGCGGCTGACGCGATGTTGGCGCGATACTGGCGTGCGTACTCGATGTAGTGGGCGATGCCGTCGCGCATGCGTTCGCGCTCGGCCTCGGAAACGGCGCGCACTGGTTTGGCGGGCGCGCCCATCGCAAGCTGCCCGTCCGGGACCAACTTGCCCTCGGCCAGCAGCGCATCCGCCGCGAGAATGCAGCCTGCGCCGACGGTCGCGCGGTTCAGCAGCGTGGCGCCCATGCCGATCAGCGAGCCATCGCCGATGCTGGCGCCATGCACGATCGCGGCGTGGCCCACCGAGCAATCGGCTCCAATCAGCGTCGGCATGCCTTCATCGGTGTGGATGACTGTATTGTCCTGCACATTCGAGCGCGCGCCGATGCGCACCGCCGCCGTGTCGCCACGAATCACCACGCCAAACCAGACGCTCGCCTCATCGCCAATCTCGACATCGCCGACGATCACCGCCGTTGGCGCGACGAACGCGGTTCGCGCGATGCGCGGCCATTTGCCGCCATAGGGCAGAACCAGCATGATGCCCGACCTTCCTTCTTATCCGAACCTGACCGTGGCGCACGTTAGCCGAGCCGCCACTCGTCCCACAGCAGCCGCACGATGCGCCCCACTGTCGCCCGCGCCGCCGGAACGTCGGCCTGCTCCGCCGTCACGATGCAGTACATGGCGAGGCCGCCCGGCCCGGAAATGATGCCCGCGTCGTGGACGAGGCCATCGAGCGTGCCATCCTTGTGCGCCAGTGTGGCGCTCGCGGGCAGCCAGCCCTCCGTCAACTCGCTGAATGATTGCTGCGCCGCCAGCGTCTCGCGCAGCCGCCGACCGCCGGGTAGCGCATTGCCGCGAATCAGGCTGAGCAGTGTCAGCATATCGCCTGCCGAGGTGACGTTGTCGCGTCCCGACGCGCGCGCCGCCTCATCCATGAAGTGGCGCGCCAGCTTGGTCCGCTTCAGATTCAGCCGACTCAGCGTCTCATTCACCTCGCCCATGCCCATCAGATCGAGGATGAAGTTTGCAGCGGTGTTGTCGCTGACGATCAGCATCAGCGTGCAGAGTTCGGCCAGGGTCAGGCGCGTCGTGGGATCGAGGAAGTCGAGGACGCCCGCGCCGCCGACCCGTGGGACGCTGGCAGTGTCGAACCGCTCGCCCAGGTCGAACTGCCCCAGATCGGCGCGGCGCATCAGCTCGATGGCGATCGGCAGCTTGGCGAGGCTGGCCGCCGAGAACACCTCATCTGCGCGGATGCTCACACTCGCCTCGACGCCTGCTGGCGGCGGCCCGAAGCGCTGCGCCGCGACCGCCGTGCGCCCGCCCAGCGGCTCCAGCAGCGCCACGATGCGCGCAGTAAGGCCCGTGGCGCTGGTATCCTGAGGCGCGTCACTCATCGCGCGGCGCTCTGCTGATCGGGGAACGCGCGCCGCGCGCCAGCATACATGCCCGCCAGCCGCGCGGCATAGCCACCCTCGCTGGGATCGAGCGAGGTGATGATGACGCTCTCGCCGAAGCCGCTGGCGTGCAGCAGCGTCATGTTGTCCAGCGCGATGCCGACATGCGTGATGGCGCCCCTGTCGGCGAAGAAGATCAGGTCGCCCAGGCGCACGCTAGCGCGGTCCACGACAAAGGGCATCCCCTCATATTGCTGGTCGGCGTCGCGTGGGATGATAGCGCCACCTGCACGGCAGGCAAGCTGCGCCAACCCGCTGCAATCAATGCCGCGCTGTGTCACGCCGCCCCAGTGGTAGGGCACGTCGAGCAGTTGTTTAGCTAGCGCCACTGCTGTCTCTGGCCCGCGCAGGGGATAGGGATCATCAACTGGCCGTTGCTCCACCGCGTCGGCGGCGACCCAGGCGACGCGCCCTCCCGGCAGCGCCACCCGCACGCGCCCCGATGCTGGCCGCTGCCCTGCCGCCGTGATCGGCAGCAGGCCGGTGGCGAAGACCTCGCCTGCGCTGGTTTCTCCGCGCGCGGCAGTGTAGAGCGGCGTGTGGGTCGCGGTGACGACGGCCACCTGCGACGTCTTGCGCGCGGGCGTCGCCAGCTCATCGTCGCGCGTCCAGCCTTCGTAGTCCACCAGGCGGATGCGCGTCCAGCCACTCTCTGAGGATTCCAGCAGGACGGCGGGCGCCCCCAGCAGCGCCTGCGTCACCAACTCCGAGGAGACGTCAGGCTCACGGCACACATCGGCCACGCCAACAGCGACGGCGAGCGCACGGCGAACGCGTGTGGCAGGCGCGTGTGGCGCCCGTACGGGAACGGTAACGCTGGTCACGGATACTTCTCCTGCATATGAGTGGCGCCGCGCGCTGG
This sequence comes from Ktedonobacterales bacterium, assembly GCA_025936795.1. GTDB lineage: Bacteria > Chloroflexota > Ktedonobacteria > Ktedonobacterales > JADMIN01 > JAKAIY01. The sequence continues at coordinate 2,519 of JAICSR010000488.1, forward strand.
GCGCCCAGTCGAAGACACCATCGGAGGGCGATTCCAGCGTATCACACGCCCGATGTCCCTGGCTGCGTAGCGTGTTCTGCTAGAAACAAAACACCCGCCTCGACTGTTGTCGGGACGGATGTTCGCTACGTCTTGTGGGGCGGATTCATGCTGATTGGAGGCGACGACCGGATTCGAACCGGTGATCAGGATTTTGCAGACCC
>JAICSR010000454.1 GCA_025936795.1 Ktedonobacterales bacterium
CAAGCATGGCGTGGGCCTGCCAGCCACCGAATGGCGTTATCTCCTCTCCGATTGTCCAGCCGGGTCAGACCTACACAAGCCCAAACTACTTCACCTGCGTGAACACCTTCATGGGCCCGCTGACGACCTATCATGTGATGGCCGCTGGCTTTGGAGCCGTGGCGCTGATCGGCGTGCTGATTGGGCTGGTCACGCTGCTCTTGCGCGGCCCGCGTCATGGCGGGAACGGCCACGCGGCGGCGTAGGATATGCTTACTACGGCTGCGGGCGAGCTCGGTGCTATACTGCCTTTCGAGCGCGGCGCGCTTCGATGCGATACGATGCGATGCGATTCCTCTCGACTCGCTGCCGCGCGGCCCACATGATGCGACTTCGCAGACAGCATGCACGGCGACCGACAGTGTCGTCGGTTCGATGAAATGAGGCAGAGAGCCATGGACTTCGCCACCCGCGCGATTCACGCCGGGCAGCCGGCTGATCCCAGCACAGGCGCCACCATCACCCCGATCTTCCAGACCTCGACCTATACCCAGCAGGGTCTGGGCGAGAACAAAGGCTACGAGTACTCGCGCACGGGCAATCCCACCCGCGCCGTGCTGGAGACCTGTCTCGCCGCGCTGGAGAACGCCACCCACGGCCTCGCCTTCGCCAGCGGGATGGCCGCCACGATGGCGGTTCTCAGCACACTGCGCCCTGGCGACGAGATCATCGCGGGCGACGACCTCTATGGCGGCTCCTACCGCGCCTTCGAGCGTGTGCTGCGGCCAATGGGCGTCGTCACGCACTACGTCGCGGCGCGCAACACCGACGACTACACCGCCGCCATCACTCCCAGCACCCGCATGATCTGGGCGGAGACGCCGACCAATCCGCTGCTGACGCTGGTGGACATCGCGGCGCTGGGCAAGCTGGCGCGCGAGCGCGGCGTCACGCTGGTGGTGGATAACACCTTCGCCTCGCCCGCCCTGCAGAATCCGCTCGACCTGGGCGCGCACATCGTCGTCCACAGCACGACCAAATACATCAACGGCCACAGCGATGTCGTCGGCGGCGCCGTGCTGACCTCCGATGACGCGCTCTACGACGCGATCAAGTTCTACCAGAACGCCGCTGGCGGTGTCCCTGGCGCCTTCGATGCCTGGCTGACGCTGCGTGGCGTCAAGACGCTGGCCGTACGCATGCGCCAGCATTGCGAGAACGCCCAGCGCGTCGCGGAGTTTTTGCAAGGGCATCCGCTTGTGAAGCATGTCTACTATCCGGGTCTCGCCGAGCATCCCGATCATGCGCTGGCGGCGCGCCAGATGCGCGGCTTCGGCGGCATGGTCTCGTTTGCTTTCGAGGGCGAGCGCGCCGATGTGGACATCTTCGTGCGCAACCTGCGCGTCTTCGCGCTGGCCGAGAGCCTGGGCGGCATCGAGTCGCTTTGCTGCCATCCCGCCAGCATGACGCATGGCTCCATTCCCCAGGAGGAACGCGAGAAGCGTGGCGTCACCGAGACACTGCTGCGCCTCTCGGTGGGCATCGAGGGCGCCGACGATCTGATCGCCGACCTCATGCAGGCGCTCGATGCCGTGGCCGCCACGCACAAAGCGCAGGCGAGCGTGCGCTAGCCAAACGTACCTGGCCCCCGCTCCCAACACGGCGAGGGGAATCGCGTCTCCTGACTCCCCTCTCCTCGCAGGAGAGGGGCCGGGGGTGAGGTCTGGCGACCACCCCGGATTCCTCATCACTTGGCGCAGCAGCCGCCTGCGGACGCGCTCTTCGCCGATCCTGCGACGACCGGAATGCCAAGCGGCTTGCCGGTGTGGCGGAGGGTAGGAAGCGGCGCTTGGGCCGTCGTGGCGCAGCATGACCCAGCGTCCTCAAGGCCGCAGCCCGACGAGCAGACGCCGGTTTCTGGCAGCGTGAGCTGGACATCGCGCGCCGCCTCCCAATCGCCCATCAGCGCAGCGGCGACCGAGCGCACCTGCTCGTAGCCGGTCAACAGCAGAAAAGTCGGCGCGCGCCCGTAACTCTTCATGCCGACGATATAGAAATCGCGCTCAGGATGCGCCAGCTCGACCGCGCCATGCGGCGGGACGGTTCCGCAGCTATGGACATTGGGGTCGATGAGCGGCGCGAGCGCGACTGGGCTTTCGGTTGCGGGATCGAGCGCGACGCGCAGTTCCGCCAGGGACGCCAGATCGGGACGGAAGCCGGTCGCCACGATGATTTCATCCACTGGCGGCAGGCTGACCTCGGCGCCGTCCCGTTCGCCCGTCACCACGAGTCCAGCCTTCTTCCGTCGCAGCGCCAGCGTCTTGAAGCCCGGCTCCATACGCAGCGCGCCTGACTCGGCAAGCGCTCTGACGCGCTGCCCAAGCGCGCCGCGTTCGGGCAGGGCATCGTCAGCCGCGCCGCCGAAGATCTGCCCATCAGCAGGCTTGCGCAGCGTCCAGATGACGGAAGTCCCTGGCTCCTGGCGCGCCAACTCGGCGAGGTCCACGATGGCGTTGAAGGCGGAATGTCCGCTTCCCGCGACCAGTATGCGGCGTCCCGCGTAGCGCGTGCGCTCGGCTCCCAGGATGTCTGGGATGCCATAGGCGATGTGGTCGGCAAGCGCGCGTTCCCCAATCGCCGGAACACCACTCGCTCCAAGCGGGTTCGGCGCGCCCCACGAGCCGGAGGCGTCAATCACGGCGCGGGCAAGCAGCGTCTCATCCCGGCCCTCAGCAGTCCGGATGTGAAGCTGGAAGGGCGTGTCGTCGCGGCCCTCCGTCTTCATCTTGTCGAAGCCCCGGCGGGTCACCGCGACGACACGCGCGCCGAGGCGAATATGCGGCGCCAGTTGCGGGGTCGCGGCGAGCGGCGCCAGATAGTCTGCGATAAGCTCACGCCCTGTGGGGAAGTCGTCGGCATTCGGCGCCACCCAGCCCTGCGCATCGAGCAGCGTGCGCGAGGCGGTATCAATCGCGTACTTCCAGGGCGAGAAGAAGCGCACATGTCCCCACTGGGCGATGTGCGCGCCGACCGCGTCGCCTGCCTCCAGAACAAGCGGCGTCTCGCCGCGCAGCAGCAGATGGGCCGCCGCAGCCAG
>JAICSR010000422.1 GCA_025936795.1 Ktedonobacterales bacterium
CTTTTCTTTGCCGCAGTGGCTGGCGGGTAAACCCGCGCCTAAGGTCGGCCTGGTGGGCCGCCGCAAAGCCTGCCTGCGCAGGCTAGGAACGCGCCAGAACCCAGGCCGCGCAGGCGGCCTTTGCGGCCCGCAGGCCCTTAGCTGCGGATTTATCCGCCGGGTTTGGTCAGCCGCTCGCGCTTTTGCGCTGGCGCCTGACGGATGACGCGGCGTGTCGTACACTACACTGCGGGCCTCTTCTACCCCGATTGGGTCTACTCGCGCGCTGGCGAGACGCTGCGCGGCGACGCGATGAAGCTGTATGCGTATGTGTGAGACTGCAAGGAGACGGGACTCGTGGCATCACGACGGTCCACCAAGACGACGAATGGCGCGTCGGCTGACGCGATGAACGACGCGGCGGGTCGCTCGCCCTATGCGACAGCCCTGCGCAGTGTGACCTGCGGCTCACTCACGGCCAAAGCGGTCGGCGAGCGCGTGGTTCTGACGGGCTGGGTCGCCCACCGGCGCGACTATGGCAAGCTGATTTTCATTGACCTGCGCGACCGCTATGGCCTGACGCAGGTGGTATTTGACCCGGAGGGCAGCGCCGAGGCGGCTGCCGCGCACGCGGTCGCCAACCAGGCGCGGCTGGAGTATGTGCTGCGCGTCGAGGGCGTCGTGCGCCGGCGGCTGGAGGGCAAGGAGAATCCCTCCCTGGCGACTGGCGAGATCGAGGTGGAAGCGCAGAAGGTCGAAGTCTTGAACACGGCCAAGACGACGCCATTCCCCATCGCCGACCATGTGACGGCGGACGAGGCGCTGCGCCTGCGCTATCGCTATCTCGATCTGCGTCGCGACACGATGCGCAAGAATATCGAGCTACGCCACCGCGCGGTCAAGTTCATCCGCGACTACATGGATGAGCGCGGCTTTGTCGAGGTGGAGACGCCAATCCTGACGAAGAGCACGCCAGAGGGCGCGCGCGATTACCTCGTGCCAAGCCGCCTCTATCCCGGCGAGTTCTATGCGCTGCCCCAGGCGCCGCAGCAGTTCAAGCAATTGCTGATGGTCGCCGGGCTGGATCGCTACTTCCAGATTGCGCGCTGCTTCCGCGATGAAGACCTGCGCTCCGACCGCCAGCCCGAGTTCACCCAGCTCGATGTCGAGATGTCGTTCGTCGCCGAGCAGGACGTGATGGAACTGATCGAGGGGATGCTGATCGCGCTGATCCAGCAGACGACCAGCAAGCGCATCCAGCAGACGCCGTTCCCGCATCTGACCTTCGCCGACTGCATGGAGCGCTACGGCATTGACCACCCCGACCTGCGCTTCGATCTGCCGCTGCGCAGCGTGCCTGCGGAGCTTGCACGGCAGGGTAGCTTCAAGGTCTTCCACGACGCCATCGAGAAAGGTGGCATGGTGAAGGGGCTGCGCGTGCCGGGCCAGGCGCAGATGACGCGCAAAGAGCTGGATGCGCTGACGGAGTTTGCGAAGACGCTGGGCGCGAAGGGGCTGGTGACGCTGGCGCTGCTGCCCGAGGGGCCACGCTCGCCGCTGACCAAATTCATGAGCGAGGGCGAACTGGCGCGGCTGGTGGCGCACATGCAGGGCGAGCCGGGTGATCTGCTGCTCTTCGTCGCCGATAGCGAAAAGGTCTGCAACGACGTGCTCTGGCGCCTGCGCGTGCGGATGGGCGAGCAGCTTGGGCTGATTAACCACGACGTGATGGCGCTCTGCTGGGTGGTGGATTTCCCGCTGCTGGAGGTCATCGAGGAGGATGGCAAGCAACGCTACCACGCGACGCACAACCCGTTCTCTGGCATGCGCCCTGGCGAGGAGCCGATGCTCGATACCGATCCACTCAAGGTGACGGCGCGGCAGTACGACATCATCTGCGACGGCTACGAGGTCGGCGGTGGCAGCATCCGCATCAATGTGCCAGACCTCCAGCATAAGGTCTTCGAGCTGCTCGGCCTCAGCGAGGAGCAGATCAACGAGCAGTTCGGCCACATGCTCGAAGCCTTCGAGTACGGCGCGCCGCCGCACGGTGGCATCGCGCTGGGCATTGATCGCCTGGTGATGCTGCTGGCCGACGGCGACACCATCCGCGATGTGACGGCCTTCCCGAAGATGCAGAACGGCCAGGATGCGCTGATGCGCGCGCCCTCGCCCGTGGCGGAGGAGCAACTACGCGATCTGCATCTGCGCGTGCGCGAGGATGACAAGCCCAAGCAGGCGCCGACGGGCGAGTAGACGGCGACGCATCTCATAAAGTACAGGCGCGCGGCCTCATGCGGTGGAGCTATCCGCCGGACGGAGCCGCGCGTGCGCTTCCCAATGCAGTGAGGAATGGACATGAGCGCGGCAAAGCAACCGGTGAGCCAGGCGGAGGTCGTCGCGGGGCTGCGAGGGCTAGGCGTGGCGCCCGGCGATGCGCTGGAGGTTCATAGCTCACTCCGCAGCCTGGGTCGCGTGGCGGGTGGCGCGGCAAGCGTCATTCGCGCGCTGCAAGAGGCGGTGGGGCCAACTGGCGCGCTCGTCATGCCCGCCTACCCCGTTGGGCCAGGTCTCGCGCCCTCGCCAGCGGAGCAGGCGCGCGGAATCACCTGGAAGGTCCGCATCCTGCCCTTCAGCGACCATACGACGCCGACGGGGATGGGCGCCATTGCCGACGCCTTCCGCGACTGGCCAGGCGTTCGGCGCGAGACCAGCGCGTTCTTCTCCTGCGCTGCCTGGGGGCGCAACGCCGACCTGTATGCGCGTGAGGGGTTAGCGCCCCTGGTCGCGTGTGGCGGCAAAGCGCTGCTGCTGGGGGTGGAGATGGATCGCTGTTCAGCGCTCCATCTGGCCGAGCAGCAAGTCGCCTTACCGCCCGCGCTCGCTGCGCTGCTCAGCCCGCCCGCCGATGTCACGCGCGACTATCCAGACGATGCGTGGGGCATCGGCTATGGCCCAGAAGCGAACTTCCTTCTGGCGCAATCGGTCGCCGAGGCGCAAGGTCTCATCCAGACGGAGCGCATCGGCCAGGCGGTCGCGCGGCTCTTCGAGGCGCAGGCGCTCGTCGCCATCTACGAGCGCCTGCTGCGCACCCAGCCCTACGCCGTGTATGGCCTGCCAGCGCCGCAGGAAGAGTGAATGGCGCTACCTTCATGCGGTCCATTTCTCCCCGGCGCGGCTTGACATCGTGTGGAGAGGAAACATACATTCCTTCTATCCACAGGGCGCGGCGAGGAACAGGAAGTAACGCGCCGGGAGTGCGCGACCCGTAGGCGACCCAGATGCAACCCGCAACGCTGCAGGGAGAGGGAGAAGCGCAGATGCTTGAACCGCGCATCATTGACGCTGTGCGGGCCATCGTCGGGCCAACGGGCACGATCACCTCGGAGGAGGAGACGCGCACCTACGAGTCCGATGGCCTCGCCGCGCTGCGCCAGAAGCCTGAACTCGTCGCGCTGCCCACGACGACGGAGCAGGTGGCTGCGCTCGTCCGGCTGTGCTA
>JAICSR010000434.1 GCA_025936795.1 Ktedonobacterales bacterium
CCAGGCGACAAAGGTCAACTCGTCATGCGCGCGTGTCTCAGCGATGCGCGCGACGACGACGAAGAAGGTCTCCGAGGTGATGTCCTCAGCGGTCGGCGCGTCGCCCACACGGGCGAGCGTGTAGCGATAGACGACCGGCAGGAAACGCCGATAGAGTAATCCCATCGCAGACTTGTCCGCAGCCTGCGCCTGCTGCAACGCCTGCTCGAACGGCAGCGCAGGAGGCCAGGTCATCCCTGCCTGAACTCCCGCCGCGTGCGCTCCAGGCACTGCTTGCGGGCGCCGAGCCGTGTCGCTTGCGTCACTCCATCGCTCGCCGCGCGTTCGATCCATGCGTGTTAACGGCCTCTCTGGTCGCCAGTTTCCCAGTTCTTCGGCGCCATCCGTGAGAACGGCGGCCAGGCCGTGGTGTTCGGAGACATGAGATGGATGTCCCATGCGACCCTCCGAACACCGCGCATGCATCGTGAGTCAGTCAGCGCACTAATCGCCGCTCGAACTTGAGTCCGCATTGGACGAATCATGGCCCGCTGCGCCCGCGTTCGCGCTTCCGGGGCCTTGCAGTGTCACTTTCCAGGCGTCGTAGGTCGCGCCGTCTGGCGTGGCCTGCACCTGCACGTGGCGGCTGCCAATATTCGTCGCCGTGCAGACATCGGCCAGCGTCGGCGCGCTGTGCGCGCTATTGTCCCCGCCTGCGCTATTGCCGCCCGCGTGCGAGCTATTGTCGCCTGCGTGCGCGCTGTTATCGCCCTTCGCGCTGCTGTTTCCGCCGCTGTTTCCGCCAGCCTGTGAGTTCCCAGCGCCCGGCGTGCCCGATGCGCCTGTGCTGGCGACGTGCGTGTCGCCGGTGATCTTCGTCGTCGCGCTAACCACAAACGTCCAACTCTTGCCCGCGCTATCTTTCACCGTAAGGGTCTTCGCCGTCGTGCTGCAGGCTGTCAGCAGGCCCTCGACGCCGACCGTATGCGCGTGCGAGTCGGGTGTCTTCGTAGACGCAGACTCCGTGTTGAGGTTGACGCCATGTGCGGTGAGGTGGCCTGTCGCGGCGGCTGCGGCGACAGCGCCGCCACTGCCACCTACCAGCACAACACCAAGCACGGCGAGCGCGGTTTTACTCTGAATCAGCAGCGCAAGTTTTCCAAGCATGAGCGCGTGTTCCCTCCGTCAGATATCCAGACAATTCATGGACTGCGAATCACATCCGCATGCGCATTCGCATTCGCAACGTGTCATGAGGAGAGTTGCACGCGAGGGCGCTCTGTTACGGCCAGTGGGAGACGATATGCGGCGAACCGCGCGGGGTCGCCAGAAAGTCCTACGAGGCGCCTAGCCCAATGTGGTACGATTCCTGACGCGAGTGCGGGGTATTCCAGGCGCTCACAGCAGGGCTGGAGGGACTGACATGGCTCAATTTGACGAGGCGGCTGTTCGACTGCGGCTCACGACGGACCTGCAACAGGTAGAGCGCGACATCTACGCGCGCACGCATGGCGAGCAGGCGATTAGCCCCAGCGAAGGCATAGACGGCACCGGGGTCACGAGCGAGCAGAGTGATGAAGGGACCGCGCTGACCGAATATGAGCGCAATCAGGCGATGCTCGACAACGACCGCGCGCTCGAGAGCCAGATCAGGGCGGCCATCGAGCGGCTTGACACTGGTAAGTATGGTATCTGCGAGCGCTGCGGCAAAGAGATCAGCGCGCGCCGCCTCGAAGCGTTGCCCTATGTGACGCTCTGTCTGGATGACCAGGAGCTTGTCGAGCGCGGTGGCGCCTAGCGCTCCGTCCGTTCTGGGCGTTGCAGCGGGCCGCGCCAGATTACGCCAAGTAGCCCAGCTAATGGACTCATCTACTGATATTATGATGTGAGGTAGCATGTCGGCGTCCCGATACCACGACTTAGTCGCGCTGATGCTTGGCCTGGCAGTGCTCGTCGCCGACCAGTTGACCAAGCTCTGGATTGTCCAATACTTCGGGGTGGAGGGCCTGCGGCCGCCGATCCCAATCCTCGGTGACGTGCTGACGCTCTACTATGTCCAGAATACTGGCGTCGCGTTCAGCCTCTTCGCGGGCCAGAATGTCAAGTTCTTGCTGATCGCGCTGGCGTTCGGCCTGATCTGCTACCTCTACTGGCACTATCGCGAGTCGGCCACCCTCTGGCTGCGCCTGGGCTTCGCGCTCGTGCTGGGGGGCGCCATCGGCAATCTGCTCGACCGCTTCGCCCGCTCCTTTGTCGTTGATTTCGTCCACTTTCAGATTCCCGGCGTCTTCAACTTCGCCGTTTTCAACGTCGCCGATAGCGCCATCACCATCGGTGTGATCGTGATTGCCCTGTGCCTCTACCGCATCGGCCCAGGCGCCGAGGTCGGCGAGCGCGTGACGACGACCAAAGGACAAGGGGCGAGCGAGCCGCGCTAGTCGCCGCGCACGTCGCGTCGCTGCGCCAACCTGACCCAGCGCGCGCTGAGACACGCCGAGACGCGCCGAGACACGCCCGCAGTCGCGCGCCCAGATGTAGCGCGATGGAAAGAACTACAGAACAGCATGGGCCATAGCAGCCACGCCACACGGCCAGGCGCGCCGTCCGAATCATCCAATGTGATCGCGCCAATTGATCGCTCGGCCTGGGAAGCCGTTCTCATCACCGACGAGCTTGCTGGGCAGCGGATCGACCGCGCGCTCGCGGCGCTGCGGCCTGACATCTCGCGCACCCGCGCACACGCGGCTATCAAAGCAGGCGAGGTGACGGTGAATGGCAAGCTGGCCAAGCCAAGCCTCACATTGGAGGCTGGTCAGCGGCTCGCCCTCTCGCCCACGCTGGGCCAGTTGGAGGCCGCATCCGCGCTGGGTGGCGCGCCGCAGGCTGAAGCGATTCCCCTGCATGTCATCTTCGAGGACACTCATCTGCTGGTGGTGGATAAACCAGCTGGGCTGGTGACCCATCCCGCGCCGGGCCACGCCACCGGCACGCTGGTCAACGCGCTGCTGGCGCACACCCTGGACCTGGACAAGCTGGAGGAGAGCGAGAATCCGCAGCGCCCCGGCATCGTCCATCGGCTCGACAAAGATACCTCTGGCCTGCTCGTCATCGCCAAGGATGCGCAGACGCATGCGGCGCTAGCGGAGCAGATGCGCGCGCGGGCGATGGTCAAACGCTACCTGGCGCTGGTGGAGGGGCGCATGGAGCCACCCAGCGGGGTGATTGACGCGCCGATTGGCCGCGACCCGCGCAATCGCCTGCGCATGGCGCTGGTCACGGTGGCGCATGGCGGGCGAGAGGCGCGCACGCGCTTC
>JAICSR010000366.1 GCA_025936795.1 Ktedonobacterales bacterium
ATCTATGACAGCCCACCCGACATCCCCACGCTGGCGGCGCGCATCAAGGCGACGACCGGCGTGGTCGAGCATGGCCTCTTCCTTGGCATGACCGAGCGCGTCTACATCGGCGGCCCCGATGGCGTGCGCTATGCCGACCGTGCGCGATAGCGAGGGGCGCCAGCGGTGGCCAGGCAGGGTGGGCCAGCGAATAAATTCGCGCCTGAAGGCGGCTGCGGCCGCCACAAGACCCGCCTCCGCGGGTCCAGATTCCGAATGCGGGTCCGCGCAGGCGGACCTCGTGGGCCGCGTAGGCCACATCAGGCGCGGTTTCAACCGCTGGCGCCCATCCGCCGCTACCCCCAGCCCAGCATCGTCACGTCGCCGAAGTCTTTGGCCTCCATCTTCTCGAAGTCTATCTGCGGCACTTTGATGTATTGCCAGGTCACGCCCGTGAGCTGGGCCGCATTGTCACACCAGATGCGTGCGGCGTTGTCTTTGTGCTGAACCTCAGCGCCTTCCTGCCCTTTCGTCTCGGCGATCCAGCGGGTTCCGTCTGCGGTCACGACGACAAAATCGGGCAGGTAGTAGCGCAGATTGGCGTGCTGGTCGGTGTACTCGATGCGGAAGCGGAAGCTATCTGGAACCTTGCACCACGCGACGACATCGGGCGCCTGGTCGAGAAAGCGCGCAAAGGCGCTCTCGAATTTATTCGAGCACGGCGCGTAGTTGAGGATACACTTGCGCCCCGCGACGGCGTTGGGATTCGAGAACGGGAACGGCTGGGTCTGCGCCAGGCTGCGGCCACTGTCGAGCAGTTCGGGCGTTTGCTCCTCCACGATCTTGTCACGCAGGGCATTGGTGAAGAGCTTGCGCACGACATGAATGACTGGCGTGCGGCTCATCGCTTCGATGATGGCGTGGTCGTCCAGGTCTACCGCGCCGCCAAAGGCTTTCGCTGCGAAGAACTGCTTGACTTTGGGCGCGAGGTAGGCGAACTGCGTCGGTAGCTTGAGATCGTTGGCGACCTGCCGCGCGACATAGCCAATCACCTCGTTGGCGGTCTGCGGCGGCGGCAGCGTATAGTCGCGGCTGAACTCGCGCTCCATCGTCACGAAGTCCACACCCTCATAGTGAAACGTGCGCTCAGCCTCGTCGCCGGGCTTGCGGGGGAACGTTGGGCAAATAAAGCGCATGACATCGAGCGCTTCGATCTCGGCGCTGATGGAGGTTTTGCGCGTCAGGAAGGGCGTGAGCTGCGGGATGGCGATGTCATAGGCGCCCTTCTCCGGGTCGGGCTGGATCGTGAGGATGGTCAGCTTGTCTTTGCCCACCTCAAACTCGCCAAGCTCGACCTGCTCCAATTGCTCCAGGTTGTTCACGAAGTCCATGAAGCCGGACGTGCCGATGATGTCTACGCGCTCGGTGTAGCCAGGGTTCTCGCCCCGGAACATCAGCCGCAAGCCGCGCCCGATGGTCTGCTCGGGCAGGATGTTGGCCTTGGCTGTGTAGGGGCGCAGGCCGACCACCACCGTCACATTCTGCACATCCCAGCCCTCGCGCAGCATCAACACGCTCACCAGCGCGTTGATCTTGCTGCCTGGCTCATCCACCTCGCGCGCCGCGCGGCGTGCGACATCCAGGTCGCGCTTGCTAATTTCGCCCTTCGTATCAGTGTGAATCACCAGCGTGCGCCCGTCGCCAAACTCGGCGGGATACATCTCCGCCAGCCGCGCGCCCACGTCGTCGGCCTCGGCGTTGGTCGTCAGCATGATGAAGAGTAGCGGGCGCTTGTTGAGTGGGGCCAGTTGCTCGCGATACTCGCGCCAGCGATTGACGCCCGCGACGATGAAGCCGCGATACTTGACACTGGCGATATCGGAGGCGACGACACTCAGATCGGTGACACCCTTGTAGGGACGCTTGACCACGCCGTCTATGATGGCCTGCTTGAGCGGATAATCGGAGATGACCCAGGGGAAGAGCGCTCCTTTGGTGAAGCGCGGCGTGGCGGAGAAATCGAGCTGCGCGGCGACGGGGCGCCGCTCATTCAGCGCCTGAATGACCGCATTCCAGGCGCTGTCTTCGTCGTGGGTGTGGTGCGCCTCGTCGTTGATGACGAGCAGTGCGCCGTCGCGCTGGTGGATGCGCTCGATGAAGCTGGCGGACTCGCTGAGCGTGGGCGGCGCCTTGGGGCCAAGCACAGCGGCCAGCGGCTCTGGCTCGTCGCCATTCTCCTGCTCAGGTCGCTCGTAGAGCTGCTGGATGTTGGTGAGCAGCACGAGGCCATCGGCGCCGGGGCGTTCGGGGTCGCCGCGCACGACCGTCTCCAGCTCCCAGAAGTAGCGCATGTCGGGCGGCATGACCGGATCATGCTGGAAGATGCGCCCGCCCCGGAAGTCTTCGGCGAGGCGCTCCAGCACGATGACGTTGGGCGCGATGATGAGGAAGGTGCGGGCGTAGTCATCGCCGCCGCCCATGATGGCGTTGAGATACTGCCAGGCGATGGCCAGCGACATGACCTTGGTCTTGCCGGAGCCGGTCGCCATCTTGGTGGCGAAGCGCGCGAAAGCGTCATCCTGTGGCAGCGCGAACGGCTCATCGCTGCGGGCGAACTGCTCGTAGAGCTGGCGGCGCGAGCGGATGCGCGCGACCTCGTAGACGTAGATCAGCGCTTCGATGGCGTCGCGCTGGGCGCGGTGATAGGCGAAGGGGCGGCTATCGGGCAGGCGATGATCGTTGCTGAACCACCAGTTGAGCAGGCGGCGTGTCACATCGGTGGCGCCGGGGTAGCCCGCGTCGCGCCACTCCGCGACCTTCTGGCGCAGCAGCGGCACGCACGGCGCCGTCTTCAGATACTCTTCGACCTCAAATAGGGTCAGTTGCCCGGTGGGAGCCTTCTTTGCCATGGCGGTGTCATCCTTTGTGGCGTGTGTGGGTCCCCCCTCCCCCAACCCCTCCCCCGCTGCGGCGAGAGAGGGGCTTTCCGGACTCCCCTCTCCCGCTACTGCGGGGGAGGGGCTGGGGGAGGGGGCGACGGCTCAGGCGACGGTGACGTCCAGTGTGCGGGTGGTGTCGTTGCCGAGAATGTCAATCACCTTGACGACGACGGTGTAGGTTCCAGGCTGCTCATAGGTGTGGCCGAGACTGAGCTGCAACTGTGGGTCTTTGCGCGTGCGATAGGTCTGGGCCATGTTGTGGAAGGCGTCGCCCTGGCTGCCGGTGTAGTCCCAGTCCACCGCCCAATAGTCAATCCACTGCGACCAGCGCGTGACCTTCTGCAAGATCTCCGGTGGCACGTCGTCGTAGGGGGCGATGAAGTCGGTGAGCGTGACGGTGGCGTATTTGCCGTTGGGCTGCCGGTCGCTGCTGGCCAGGTCGCTGGCGCGCTGGCTGACCGTGGCGCTGAGGGCGCCCAGCTCGAAGAATTTGATGTCGCCTTGCTCGACAGCGCGCTTCTCCAGCACCTCGCGCGGGATGCGCTTGAATTTGAGGTTGACGTTGTTGTCGGCGGCGTGCTGGCGCGCGACCTCGTTCAGCTCGAAGGCGAAGTCCCAGCCGAGGATGTCCACGCCGTTGACGCCCGCCTGCGCGCTGGTCTTCCAGAACTCTTTGACGATGGCGCGCACATCGCCCTCACTGATCGGCGCGTCTACCCCGCCGACGTGGACGAGTCGCCCATCGCGCACGCCATGCAGCCAGGCGCCATCCTCGATGGGCTGCGCGCGGTAGAGATCGAGCATGAAGCGGCGATAGCTCAGTTGGGTCGCCGCGCCCGCCGTCTTGTCGCCCTGGTCGAACTCGGCGGTCTGCCAGGCCTGCCGCTCGTACTTGCCGAGATTCTGCACGACGAAGGGCTTGACGCCGGGGATGCTGAGCAGCCGCTTGCGCGCGGTGTGGATGGCGAAGCGTCCCAGGTCGCAGGTGATCCAGCGGCGTCCCAGCTTCTCGGCCACCGCCGCCGTCGTGCCGCTGCCGCAGAAGCAGTCCAGCACGAGGTCGTCCTCGTTGGAGGAGGCTTCAATGATGCGCTGCAACAGCGCTTCTGGCTTCTGCGTCGGATAGCCAAGCTGCTCAGAAGATTGATTGTGAATCTTGTTCACATCCAACCAGATATCTTGAAGTACCGTTCCCTCGTATTCGCTTTCGTACCTTTTCAGGCGTGGCATGCCAGCCTTTGGGTAGTGGATTCGACCC
>JAICSR010000323.1 GCA_025936795.1 Ktedonobacterales bacterium
GCAGGCGATAGACCAGCACAACATACTCGCGGGAGGGTCAGCATGCGGGCGCCAGCGAGGATCAACCAGCCAGGCAGACGGCCAAAGCGCTCAGGCGCGGCCACTGCCTCCTCGCTCTCTGAGATCACTCATCCGGGTGACCCCATCTCGCTGCATGACCTGCTGGCGCTCTGCGCGAAATACATGTCGCTCGACGATCTCAAGCTGATCTACCGCGCCTATCAAGTCGCAGCGGTGGCGCATGAAGGCACGAAGCGCCAGAGCGGCGAAGCCTATATCGAGCATCCGCTGGCCGTCGGCGCCATCCTCGCGGAGCTTGCGGTTGACGCGCAGGGCATCGCGGCGGCGCTACTGCACGATGTCGTGGAAGACACCTCGATGAGCCGGGATGAGGTCGAGCAGCAATTTGGCCCGCTGATCGCCAGAATCGTGGACGGCGTCACCAAGTTCAATGTCGTCGAGGCGTCCGACACCGCGCCAGCCCAGGATGCCCGTGACGCCAGCGCCAGCGCCCCACCAACACCGATTGATGTGCAGCGCAAACGCGAGTTCAAGGCGCATCAACAGGTGGAGACGGTGCGCAAGCTCTTTGGCGCGATGCTCGAAGACCCGCGCGTCGTGCTGCTGAAGCTGGCTGATCGCCTGCATAACCTGCGCACGATGGACGTCATGCAGCCGCACCAGCGTGAGATCAAAGCGCGCGAAACCCTCGACATTTATGCTCCCCTCGCCGGTCGCATTGGCCTCTACCTGTTCAAGGTGGAACTGGAAGATTTCGCGTTCAAATACCTCTATCCGGCGGATTTTGAGCGTGTCACCAGTCGCCTGCGTGAGCTGGAGACTACCCGCGCCGACTGGGCCGAGCGTATGTGTGAGCAGATCAGACAGAAACTCGACAGTGTCGGCATCAGCGCCGCCGTGAACTGGCGCATGAAGCGTCCGTACAGCGCATTTCTAGACTCACAGCAAAGTCAGCTCGACATTGGCGCCCTCGATGATGTGATCGCGTTTCGTGTGCTGGTGAACAGCGTCGAAGAATGTTATCTGAGCCTGAATCTGGTCTACGAGATCTGGCGCCACTATCACGACAGCTTCCGCGACTATATCGCGATGCCCAAAGTCAATGGCTACCAATCGCTGCACACTTCGGTCTTCGGCCTGGATGGACGCCTCGCCCAGCTCCACATTCGCACGCACCGCATGCATATCGCCGTGCAGCATGGCGCCGCCACGCAATGGCTAGAGGCCGCGCTGAGCCGCAAACCCGGCTCCGTGGACCCGACACAGTGGCTCAAACGCACGGCGTCGTGGGTCGGACGCATCGCCAACTGGCATAACGAGCTGAACCTCACAGCATCGGAGTTTGTGGAGACGGTGCGCGGCGAGATGTTCGCCGATCAGGTGTTTGTCTTCACGCCGAAGGGGGCCGTGCGCGAGTTGCCAGCGGGCGCGACTGCGCTCGACCTCGCCTATCGCATCCATACGGGGCTGGGCGACACGGCGACCGGCGCGTGGGTGCAGACGACCAATCGCCAGGATGAGCTGGTTGGCATCACAGTTCCGCTCTCGTACACCCTACGTAACGGCGATGTCGTGCGTATCCTGCGCGACCCCAACAGCCAGCCGCGCCCGGAGTGGCTCGACATCGCCCACACCCGCTACGCGCTCGACCGCATCCGCCGCTCGCTGGGGCGGCTACGGCGCGCTGGCGCGCTGCCCATGTCGCTGCCCGGCGCGCCCGATGAGGAGCCGACAGCGGAGACCGAGCCAGAGCGGCCAGAACTCCTCAAGCATCCCTCTGGCCGTCCGGCTGATGTGCAGCTTGCGCGCTGCTGTTGTCCAGTGCCTGGCGACGCTATCGTCGGACTGCCGGGGCGTGGTCGGCTCGTCACCATCCATCGCACAGGCTGCCGGACACTCAGCGCCACGGTCGCACGGCGGCGTGAGGTTGGCATGGCCTATGTCGAGACGATTCCGCTGGGTTGGGCGCAACTCCCACAAACAGACTACGTTTTGTGCGTCACTATTGATGGACAGGATCATCAGGGATTGATTCATCAACTGTCCATCTGGTTAGCAGAGCATGGTATTAGTATTCTGCGCAGCTCCGCCGCCGCGAATCCGGATCGAGCCAAGGCGGCGATCACGATGATGTTGCTCGTACCCGCTACCCGTCGTGCCGACGATGTGATGCGCCGCTTGCGCCGGTCGCCGGGTGTGACGCAGGTCGAGCGCGATCTACGACGGGGCTGCGATGGAGGCAGAGCATGACAAAGGCAAGTGGGCAAGCCGTCGAGCCGGTAGGAACCGCGCCCACTGGCCCAGGTGAGCAAATAGAGGCGTCAGCGGCGTTCGATCAGCAGGCGCGCGCGGCGTTTCTCGCTGCGGTCGCGGCCTATCTGGAGCCAGACGAACAACATCAGATTCAGCAGACACTTGCGCTGGCCTGCGAGGCCTTCGCCCATGTGCGCACAGAGGTCGCCGAGCAGACACGGCGGCGCCTCGGCGACGCGCTCGGCACGGCGATGATTCTGGCGGAGAGCCTGCGCATTGATGTGGTGACGCTAGCCGCTGTGCTGCTGGAGCCACTGGTGGACGCCCATGCGCTGACGCTGCGCGACACGTCGCGGCGCCTGGGCGCAGGCGCGAGCGCACAGGTCACCCAGGCGATAGGCGCCATCGAGCGCTTCGACGCGCTGCATCGGCCTGGCGTCACCTTGCGACGGCAGGCGCACGCCGAGGCCGAGGAGAGCGAGCCACTGGAGCGCGAGCGACGCAAGGGCCGCGAGCGACGCCGCGCGCAAGACGAAGACGCGCTGCGCAAGATGTTCCTGGGCGTGGCCGAAGACCCGCGCGTGGTCGTCGTGAAGGTGGCCGATCATCTACGGCTGATGCGCGAGGCCGCCGCTCAGGCTGCGCGCATCCGCGCGCGCCAGGATACGCTGGCCGTGACTGGCTCCGCTGGAGCCAGCGACGACGCCAGCGATGCGGGCGCGTTGACACTGGAAGAGATTCGTCGGCTGGCCGAGGAGACGCACGCGCTCTTCGCGCCGCTGGCCGCGCGGCTGGGCATGGGGCGCGTTGATAGCGAGTTGGAAGACCTCGCGTTCGCGATTCTGGAGCCAGACGAGTATCGCTGGATGCAGGAGGCGGTCGCCGAGGAGACGAGCGAGCGCAGTAACTATGTCGAGCGCGTCTGCCAGGTGCTGATCGAGGAGATGCGCAAGATCGGCATCGAAGCCGAGGTATCGGGGCGCGTCAAGCACCTCTACAGCATCTACAAGAAGGTCGTGCGCTCAGGCAATCGCGACCTCTCGCAGCTCTATGACATCCTGGCGTTCCGCATCATCACCGACAACGTCTCCGACTGCTACCTGGCATTGGGTCATGTTCACGACCTGTGGCGCCCGGTGGATGGCCGCATCAAAGACTTCATCGCGAATCCCAAGTCGAACGGCTATCAGTCGTTGCACACCACCGTCTTCTGCCTGGATAATCGGCTGGCTGAGATTCAGATTCGCACGCGCGAGATGCACGAGACGGCGGAGTACGGCGTCGCGATGCATTGGTATTACAAAGATGTTGGCGACAGCGCGCGCGCCGACGCCCGTGCGCTGCAACAATGGATGCAGCAGGTGATGGAGTGGCGGCAGGAGCTACGCGACGCGACCAAAGCCGGAGCAAGCGCCGAGCCAGCGCCACCGCCAGCGCCACTGCAAGAGCAGATTTTTGTCTTCACGCCACGCGGCGACGTGAAAGAATTACCCGCAGGCTCTACGCCACTCGACTTCGCCTATCGTGTGCATACCGATCTGGGCAACCATGTGGGCGGCGTGCGCATCACGCAGAACAGCGCGACGGGGCGCCCCATCAAGAAGCTCGTCCCGCTGGACTATGAGCTGAAAAGCGGCGACATCGTTGACCTGATGAAGCGCAACGATGCGCACCCTACCCGCGACTGGCTGCGTGTCGTGCGCACCAAGCTCGCGCGCACCCGCATCCTGCACTACCTCAAGACGCATGAGCGCGACATTGATATTCAGGTCGGACGCGAACGGCTCGACCGCGAGCTGCGTGTGCTGGGCCTGCGCAAGGGCTATGAGGACCTGACTGAAGACGATCTGAAGTGGATCGTCGAGGAGCTGAAGCTGGCCGACGCCGATACGCTGCTGGCGATGGTGGGGGCCGATAAGCTGCGCCCCGTGGTCGTCGTCAACAAGGCGCGTGAGCGGCTGAAGCTGGTGGCCCCCGTCGAGCCGGAGCCGGAGCTTGCGCCGATCACGCCGTCGCGTGAGGCGCAGATTGACATCAGCGTGGAGGGGATGGCCGGCATCCTGACGCAGATCGCCAGTTGCTGCCACCCGCTGCCGGGCGACGCGCTGGGCGGCTACATTTCGCGTGGGCGCGGCGTGGTCATCCATCGCGCTGACTGCCCGAACTTGCGCCGTCTGCTGGAGCAGACTCCGGAGCGCAGCATCGCCGTCTCGTGGCCAAAGCTGGAGAGCCAGCAAGCCTATCGTGCGCCGATTGTCGTGGAGGGTGACGACCGCACAGGCTTCCTGCGCGACGTGACCGGCGTGATCGCGAACCATAACCTGAACATGGTCAAGATTGATGTCAGCACGAATAAGCGCACCCACAAAGCGACCATCAATGCGATTCTGGAGATCGCGCGGCCAGAGCAGTTGGAGGCGGTGGTGAGGGATATTCGCGCCATCGAGGGCATTCTCTCGGTTGGGCGCAAGTCACCAGCGGGGGCGCGAGCGGCGCGCAAGGGCTAGGCCGCC
>JAICSR010000348.1 GCA_025936795.1 Ktedonobacterales bacterium
CCGGAACGGGGTCGGCGCGTTCATGTCCTGGAGCGGTACGCCGCCCGTTGGCGCGCGTACAGAAGGCAAGGTGAGGTATGCCTGGGAAGCGGTCGCAATCCAACGACACGACGGGGAAGAAGACGGGCGTTCAGCCCACGATCACCTCGCGGTCGGCGCGTGCAGTGTCGAGTGCGCAGCCGGCCGCGCGCTCCGCAGCCGCAGCGGATGGCGACGCGCCTGCGAGCATGTCGAGGGGCCAGCGGACGAACTGGAGCGGCGCCGATATCCGCGAGACCTTCCTGCGCTTCTTCGAGGAGCGCGGCCACATGCGCATGAGCAGCTCCTCGCTGATCCCGCGCGACCCAACGGTGCTGCTGACCACGGCGGGCATGCAGCAGATGATTCCCTACTTTCTTGGCCAGGAGACACCGCCCGCCAAGCGGCTCACCACGGCGCAGAAGTGCTTCCGCACCACCGACATTGACGAGGTTGGCGATGATTCGCATCTGACCTTCTTCGAGATGCTCGGCAACTTCTCCGTGGGCGACTACTTCAAGCGCCAGGCCATCGAGTACGCCTGGGAACTGCTGACGCAGGTCTATGGCATTCCCGCTGAGCGACTCTACCCCACCGTGCATGCCGACGACTCCGAATCGCCGGGCTACTGGCAGGAGGTCACGGGCATCCCGGCGGCGAGCGTCACGCGGCTCGACGACAACTGGTGGGGGCCGCCAGGGGATCGCGGGCCGTGCGGCCCCGACTCCGAGATCTACTATGATCGCGGGCTGCAGTATGGCTGCGGCGAAGCCGACTGTGCGCCCGCCTGCCCGCGCTGCGACCGCTTCCTCGAAATCTGGAATCTGGTCTTCATGCAGTATTACCAGGATGTCGAGGGCAATCGCACGCCGCTCAAGCATCCCAACATTGACACGGGCATGGGGCTGGAGCGGCTGGCGGTCGTATTGCAGGGCGTCGAGTCAATCTACGACACCGACATCTTCCGTACCATCATTGATAGCATCGCGCAGATGGTGGAGGTCGAATATGGCAAAGATGAGACGCACGACCGCGCGCTGCGCGTGGTGGCCGACCACGGGCGCGGCCTCGTCTTCATGGCGGCGGATGGCGTGCTGCCCAGCAACACCGGACGCGGCTACGTCTTCCGCCGGGTGCTGCGCCGCACGGTGCTCTTTGGCAAGCGGCTCGGCCTGGATCGCCCGTTCCTGACGGAGGTGGCGGAGATCATCATCCGCCAGATGGGCGACCACTACACCGAGCTTGTCCAGCGGCGCAACCAGATCGTTGACGCGCTCAGTATGGAGGAGCGCAAGTTCAACCAGACGCTGACCGCTGGCCTCAATCTGCTGGAGCGCGAGCTGGATCGCCTGACAGCTGAGGGCCAGACGACGCTGCCTGGCCCCGTCGCCTTCCGTCTCTACGATACCCATGGCTTCCCGCTGGAACTGACCGAGGAAGTCGTCGCCGAGCGGGACATGACCGTTGACCGTGTAGGGTTCGAGTCTGAGATGGAGAAACAGCGCGAGCGGGCGCGTAGCGCAAGCCCGTTCCAGCGCGAAAAGGGGGAAGAGGCATGGACCAATCTGGTCAAGGTCCTGCCGGAGACGACCTTCAGCGGGTACGACGGCGTCTCGGACGAGAGCGAGATCGTCGCCCTGCTGGTGAACGGTCAGCCGGTGGACATGGTGACGGCGCCGGAGAGCGCAGCTATCGTGCTCGCGCGAACGCCATTCTACGCGGAATCCGGCGGCCAGAAGGGCGATCAGGGCGTCCTGAGCAACGAGATGGGCGCGTTTCAGATTCAGGATACGCAGCGCCCCGTCCCTGGGCTGATCGTCCAGTTCGGGCAGATGACCGAGGGCAGCCTGCGCGTGGGGGCGAACGTGCGCGCCCAGGTGAACGCCGAGCGCCGCCGCAACATCATGCGCAACCACAGCGCGACCCATCTGCTGCACCGCGCGCTGAAGGATATCTTCGGCGAGCAGGTGAACCAGCGCGGCAGCTTGGTGGCCGAAGACCGCCTCCGCTTCGATTTCAGCCTCAATCGTCCGCTGACGACCGAGGAGCTGCGCGAGGTGGATCGCCGCGTGAGCGCCTGGGTGCTGGAAGACCTGGCCGTGACCACCGAGATCATGCCCTACAAGGAGGCCATCCTGACCGGCGCGATGGCGCTCTTCAGCGAGAAGTACGGCGATCTGGTGCGCGTGGTGACGATGGGGCCGAGCCGGGAGCTGTGCGGCGGCACCCACGTTGGGGCGACCGGCCAGATCGGCCTGTATCTGACCACGCAGGAGGTGAGCGTCGCGGCGAATACGCGCCGCATCGAGGCGCTGACCGGCGTGACAGCCGATACCTTCCTGCGCGGGCGCAGCGACCTGCTCGCGACGGTGAGTTCGCGCCTGCGGACGAAGCCGGACGAGGTGCTGACGCGCGTGGATCAGTTCCAGGAGGAGCTGGCCGAGGCCCGGCGCGAGCTGGCGGCGGCGCAACGGGCGCGGGCGGGCGTGGAGGCCGACCGGCTGGCGGCGCAGGCCGTGCGCGTGGGCGATACGCCAGTGGTCGCAGCCGTCGTCTCAGTTACCGACAATCAGGCCCTTCGCGAGCTGAGCGATACGGTGCGGGCAAAGCTCGGCCCGTCAGTGGTGGCGCTCGTCGCGACGAGCGGCGATCAGGCCCAGTTCGTGGTGATGGTCGACCCGTCGCTAACGGCGCGCGGAGTGGACGCCCGAGCGCTGGCCGCAGACCTCGGCGCTCGTCTGGGCGGTAGAGGCGGCGGCAAGCCTGAGCTGGCCCAGGGCGGCGGCAAGCAGGTGGCAGCCGCGCCAGCCGCCATCGCCGCGCTGAGCGAGCAGGTCGCTGCGCAGTTGAAGTAGCAGGCTGGCGGTTGAAACCGCGCCTGAAGGCGACTGCGGTCGCCGCAAGACCCGCCTGCGCGGGTCCGAATGCGGGTCCGCGCAGGCGGACCTTGTGGGCCGGTAGGCCCTTGAGGCGCGGATTTATCCGCCGGCTTGCTGCCCATCCGGCGGGCGGCGCTTGCCGGGCGTTCGTCCGCCGTGTATACTCGTACTTGTGCGCCTGCAACGGTTTGCGCGTACTTTCCCATGCTCCCGATTGAACGGGGCGCGCGTGGGCTGGGCGCCAGAGAGCGAAAGAGCATAGTAAGATGAAAGTTATCCTGCTGCAAGAAGTGCCTGGGCTGGGTCAGCCGGGCGATGTCAAAGAGGTCGCCGCTGGCTATGCGCGCAACTATCTGCTGCCGCGCAAGCTCGTGACCGCCGCGACCACGACGGCCATGACAAACCTCAACGAGCAAGTCGCCAGCGCCAAGCGGCGCATCGCCAAGCTCGACGCCGAGCATAACTCGCTCGCCGAGAAGCTGTCGAATGTGACGCTGACGTTTGCGGTGCGTGTGGGCCAGGGTGATCGCCTCTACGGCTCCGTCACCTCGCAAGACATCGCCAATGCCCTGCGCGAGCAAGAGGGCATCACGATTGATCGGCGCAGCATCCAGTTGAAGGAAGCCCTGCGCGCGCTCGGCTCTTTCGAGGCGCCTGTGCGGGTCAGCGCCAAGCACGAGGCCAAGATCAAGGTCAACATCATCTCGTCCGAGCAGGCCGCCGCCGTCTCCGGCGCGACCGCTGCGACTGGCCCCGCTCCGGCTGCCCCCAGCGCCGAGGCCTAGCGCCGGGCTGCGAACCCTCTCCCCAACCCCTCTCCCACGAGGAGAGGGGCTTTTGGCTTTCCCCCTCGCCCGCGTCAGGTTCCCCTCGCCCTCTGGGAGAGGGGTCAGGGGTGAGGGCCGACCCAGCGAGAGTGAGGCTCCATGCTGCTTGACCTGCGCTGCCCACTCTGCGCTGAGCCGCTGGCGCCGAGCGAGCGCGCCTTCACCTGCCCCAGCGGCCACAGCTTCGACCGCGCGCGACAGGGCTATGTCAATCTGCTGCGTCCCACACGCCTGCGCGGCGACACGCCCGTGATGCTACGCGCGCGACAGCGCTTCCTCGCGGCGGGCTGGTACGCGCCGCTGGCCAATGCGCTGGGCGAGGAATTGGGCGCGTGGCTGGCGACCGAGAGCGCGGCGCTGCCACTGGAGGCGCGGGCGCTGCTCGACGCGGGCTGCGGCGAGGGCTACTATTTGCGGCGCCTGGGCGAGACGCTGGCGCCCACACTCGCGGCGGCTGGCTGGCGACTCTACGGCCTGGACCTGGCGAAGGAGGCAATTCGCATGGCCGCCGCGCGCTCGGCGGGAATGACGCAGCCGCCGACCTGGCTGGTGGCCAGCAGCAAGGATCGCCTGCCCTTCGCCGACGCGGGCCTGGGCGCGCTGCTGACCATCTTCGCGCCACGCCATGCTGAGGAGTTCGCGCGGGTCGTCGCGCCAGGCGGGCTGCTGCTGGTCGTCACACCGACGAGCGAGCATCTAGCGGAGGCGCGCGCGGCTATCCCCTGGCTGCTCAGCCCCGACGCGAC
>JAICSR010000334.1 GCA_025936795.1 Ktedonobacterales bacterium
ATCAGTTACGACCACATGGCCGTGCTGGGCAACACGCTGACGGAGATCGCGCACGAGAAGGCGGGCATCATCAAGCCAGGCGTGCCAATCATCACCTCGGCGCGCGCGCCTGAGGCGCTGGCCGAGATTGCGCGCGTGGCGACGGAGCGTGGCGCGCCGCTGCTGCACGTGGGGCCAGCAGGCGCCGATGACTGCGCCTATACGTACACGCCTGGCGCCGCTAGCGAGACAGGCCAGCGCTTCGATGTGACGACGCCCAGCCGCGCCTATCACGAACTGGAGATTCCGCTGCTCGGCGAACATCAACTGCAGAATGCGACGCTGGCGCTGGCGCTGGCTGAGCGACGCGATGAGCCGCTCGACGAGCGCGCCATCCGCGAGGGATTACGCAGCGTGCGCTGGCAGGGGCGCATGCAGGTGGTGGGGCAGACGCCGTGGCGCGTAGTGGATGGCGCGCATAACGCCGATTCGCTACGCGCGCTCTTCGCCGCGCTGCGTCGCCATTTTCACTTCGAGCGGCTGATCCTGGTCTTCGGCGTGATGGCGGATAAAGACCTCGTCGGCATGCTGCGCGAGATCGCTGAGGCGCAGGTGGATGCGGTGGTGGCGACGGCGGCCCATAGCCCGCGCGCGGTGGACCCGGCGACGCTAGCGGTGCGCGTGGCCGAGGCGACCTCGGCGGCAGTCTCTGCCGAGCCAGATGCGGCGGCGGCGCTGGCGCATGCGGCGACGCTGGCAGGCCCACGCGATCTGATGTGCGCCGCTGGCTCGCTCTACCTGGCGGCGGAGGCGCTGCAATGGTTCGCCGCGCAGCCCGAAATCCCATCCGGCGTGATCGAAATCACCGGGCGCGACCACAGCTAGAGGCGCAAGTAAGGGTGCGAGCGATGCAGGTCTACCTGACAACCGAGCGGCTGACACTGTGCCAGTTTACCCACGCTGATGTGGACCAGCTCGTAGCGCTGGATAGCGACCCCGCCGTCATGCGCTGGCTCAACGGCGGTGTCCCAACGCCACGCGCGGTGATTGAGCGCGAGATACTGCCGCGCTTCCTCCGCTCCTATCAGCGGCGCGCGGGCTATGGCGTCTGGGCGGCGATAGAACGCGCGAGCGGCGATTTCGTGGGATGGTTCGGCTTTCAGCCGCGTGACGGCGCCGACCTCGATGAGATCGATGAGATCGAGCTAGGCTATCGGCTGCGTCGGTCAGCGTGGGGCAAGGGCTACGCCACCGAAGGCGCGCGGGCGCTGATCCGCAAGGGCTTCACGGAGCTTGGCGCACAGCGTATCGTCGCCACGACTTATCAGGATAACCTGGCGTCGCGGCGCGTGATGGAGAAGGCGGGGCTGCGGCTGGCGCGCACGTTTCGCCTGACGCCTGACGACCTGGTCGCTGAGGGCGATACGTTCATCGCAGCGCAAGACCTGTGGGACGGCGCTGATGTCGAGTATGCGCTGTGGCGAGCGGACTGGGAGCGGCAGGAAGCAGCCGAGCGCGAGAGGAGCCAGGGCGATGCTGGCCTACGTTGACTGCTTCTCTGGCGTGAGTGGCGACATGCTGCTGGGCGCGCTGCTGCACGCGGGCGCGCCGCTGGATGCGCTGCGGGCGGGGCTGGCGACGCTGCCGCTGACGGGCTACACGCTGGAGGCTGACGAGGTCAGCGACCACGGCATACGCGGGGTGCGGGCGCGGGTGCGGCTGACAGGCGCCGAGCACGCGCATCGGCGGCTGGCGGATGTAGCGGCGCTGATCGCGGCGGGCGGCCTGCCAGACCGTGCCAGCGCGCGGGCGCTGGCGATCTTTGAGCGGCTGGCCGAGGCGGAGGGCGCCGTGCATGGCGTCGCGCCGGAGGAGGTCACGTTCCACGAAGTCGGCGCGGTGGACAGCATCGTGGATACGGTCGGCGTGACGCTGGGGCTGGAGTTACTCGGCGTGGACGACCTCTACTGCTCCGAGTTGCCGCTGACCTCCGGGCGCGTGCGCGCGGCGCATGGGCCGCTGCCGGTTCCTGCGCCCGCCACGCTAGAGTTACTGAAGGGGAGCACTGCTGTCTGGCGGCCTGTCGCGGCGGAGGGCGAGTTGGTCACGCCGACGGGCGCAGCGGTGGTGGCGACGCTGGCGCGCTTCGAGCGACCCGCACTGCGCGTGGCCACGACGGGCTATGGCTTCGGGACACGCGCGCTGCCCTGGGCGAATTGCGTGCGGCTGCTGGTGGGCGAGGCGCCCGCCGCTGAAACGGCTGCCCGCACGCCAGAGGGAGTCGCCGAGCGCGCAGGCCTCGCACGCGACACCATCGTCGTGATCGAGAGCAACATTGATAACATGACCGGCGAGGCGCTGGGCTGGCTGCTGGAACGCCTGCTGGCCGAGGGCGCGCTAGACGTGAGCTATGCCCCGCTCCAGATGAAGAAGAATCGTCCCGGCGCGCTGCTGACGGTGATCGCCGCGCCCGCCGACGCCGAGCGGCTGGCCGCGCTGATCGTGCGCGAGAGCGCAACGCTGGGTGTGCGGCTACGGCCATCCGAGCGGCTGATCGCCGGGCGGCGTATCGAGCAGATCGAGACACCGCTGGGGCCGGCGCGCGTCAAGCTCAAGCTGGCGGGTGAGCAGGTCATCGCCGTCGCGCCAGAGTACGACGACCTGCGCGCGCTGGCTGAGCAGGCAAATCTGCCGTTGGAGACGGTCGCCGCGCAGGTGACGCAGGCCGCCCGCCGCCACTTTGGGCTGGCGGAATGATCTCTCTTCTGTCATGTTGGGACAGCGCCCGATGATTTCCCGATTCTCTCCATGCGGGCGGTGTTTTTCGCTCATCCTGAGACGAGCGATGAGTTCAGGTTTCCCAGCAGCCGAACACCATTGTACATCACAGGTCTTTCCCAACATGACAGAAGAGGGTGATAACACGTCCGCCTGAGTTGTTGGCAGTAGCGCCGGGCGCGACCTCACCCCCTGGCCCCCTCTCCTTGTGGGAGAGGGGGAAACGAACCTCCGGACTCCCCTCTCCTTGTGGGAGAGGGGCTGGGGGTGAGGTCGGGCGCAAGCGCCAACGACCCGCCGGATACCGTATGAATCGCGAGCGCTGAATGAGGCCCATGCAGTCGT
Source organism: Ktedonobacterales bacterium (assembly GCA_025936795.1). Classification (GTDB taxonomy): domain Bacteria; phylum Chloroflexota; class Ktedonobacteria; order Ktedonobacterales; family JADMIN01; genus JAKAIY01. The sequence continues at coordinate 3,103 of JAICSR010000334.1, forward strand.
CTGGTCTGTGCGAAAGGAGGCGTGAGATGCCCGACGGATCACTCACGAGTGAGCGGCTTCTGACCCTGCTTGCTGCAACTCCGCCACGTCTCGCCGCGTTGACCGTTGATTTGACGCCTGCGCAATTGCGGACCGCCCCTGCCCCCGATGAGTGGTCCGCAAACGACGTGCTTGCCCATCTCCGCGCCTGCGCCGACATGTGGGGCGCCTGCATCACGGCGATGGTCGCTGAGGACAGTCCGACGCTGCGGGCGATCAATCCCCGCACATGGATTAACCAGACGGACTATCTCGAACTGGACTTCCAGCCATCGTTGCGCGCCTTCACCGCACAGCGCGCTGAACTGCTGGCCATCCTGGAACCATTGCCGCCTGAGGGCTGGTCACGGGCGGCGACCGTGACGGGGGCGGGCAAACCCCTGGAACGAACCGTGCTGTTCTATGCGGAGTGGCTGGCACGCCATGAACGGCCACACCTCAAGCAGATCGAGCGCATCGCCAACACGCTGCGCCAGTAGCGCAGCCGGAACTCCGGCTCCCATCGCCTGCTGAGAGAGGGGCCGGGGGTAAGGGTTCGGCGCAGCGCTCAGCCGCGTGACAGCCACCAAACGATCAGGATGATGGCGGAGACAAGAACCAGCGCGACGATAGCGATAATGATGGTTGGGCTGAGGAACGCGCCCGTCGTCGCGCCGAGCGCCGCCTGAATAATTTGCCACTGGATAACGGCGAAGAGCGCGGCCATCAACGCATTCACCACCGTCAGCACCGTGCGCCCGCGCCGATACTGGCGCGCCGCGTTCTCTGCGGTGATGACGACGGGATAGTTGAAAATCCACGGATAGCGCGCAAGCGCCGAGAAGCCCACGGTGAGCAGCAGCAGCAGCGCGGGAAGCAACAGAATCGTGGCCTTCGAGCCATAGGCGTTGGGCTTGCCATCGATGCCGAAATGAGTCGGGATGATCGCGGGCAGCGTCGGCCACCAGTACACCGTCAGCCCCAGCAGCGCCAGTAGTCCAATCGTCGTCACGAGCAGGCAGACAACCTCCACTGGCGAGCGTGGCGGGCGGATGCGCGGACGGCGCTCTGGCCGACCATCCCACCAGGGCTGCTGCGTTGCCTGCTCATTCATGCGTCCACCACTCCCGCCCACATAACCACTACGCGACCACTACGCGACCACTACGCGCCTCCGTGCTGCGCATGGCGATAGTATAGCAGCCAATCAGAGAGCGTGCGTCGCTAAGTACTCGTGCGCGATGCGGATGATCGCGGCGAGGCTCATCTCCACATCGGCGTCGGTGGTGCTCCAGTTCGAGAGGCTGATGCGCATGGCCGTCTGCCCATGCCAGACGGTGACGCCCGCCCAGCATGTCCCCTCCTGCTGGATGGCGGCGATGACGCGCCGCGTTGTGGCATCGTCGCCGAATGATACCAGCGCTTGATTCAAGACCACCTCGTTGAGGATTGGATAGCCCGCCTGCGCCAGTCCCTCGGCGAAGCGGCGCGCATGGCGGCAGGTGCGCTCCACCAGCTC
>JAICSR010000113.1 GCA_025936795.1 Ktedonobacterales bacterium
AGCAGCCCGCCAGCGACGCGACGATATAACCCCACCTCCAGCCCCGCTCCCAGTAGACGCGGCGCGTCCGGAAAGCCCCTCTCCCGCCGCAGCGGGGGAGGGGTTGGGGAGGGGGGAGCCAGCGCCAACACACCAGACTGGCTCATGCCAGCGCCGCATGAGGGCGTCGTGCGCTACGCCAGACGCGATCCGCCGCGAAGCACAGCGCATAGCCAACGGCTTCGCCCAAGGCGCCGACACGCAGGCCATAGATGACGAACAAGATCGTGACGCCGAGTACGAAACTTCCCAGCAGCCAGACGATCAGATAGAGCGGCGCCAGGAAGGGCTTCGCGAACGCAAAGCGCGCGATGCCCAGCAGGCCCATGAATACCGCCGCGACCAGCGGCAAGAGCGCCCAACTGATCCCGAAAATGGAACTGGGGGTCACGCCTAGTATCTGCATAGTGGTGATGGTTTCACTGGTCCATTGCCAGCCAGTGACAGTGTCGCCACCTTCCAGGTGCGCATACAGCGGGAGCTCGGCATAGCTAGTGACGACGCTTGCCACGCCGAGGAGGCAGATCAGCAGTCCGAGTAACCTGGGCGTCAGGGGTGCTCTCAGCGCATGTCTCATGAAGCGCCTCACATTCTCCGGTTGCTCAATTAGAGCGATTTGAGACTAATTGCAGCATGCTACTCTGTCAACAGCTGGCTGATGCGTTTCATAAAAAGCGCAGCCCCTCTCCATGTAGGAAAGGGGCTGCGTTGCGGGGAGGTGCAGCTACTACTGCTTGAAATACGCTAACAGGTCAGCGCGCGTGCGGGCGCGCAACTCGGCGTTCTGGTCCATCTGCTCCAGCGCGCGCGCAAATGGCCCGGCGAACTCGCCCTTGAGCTGCGCCTCCCAGAAGGCGACGACATCCGCCCGCATCGTTTCTGGCAAGACGCCCGATAGCTCCACCATGCGCGGCGTCAGGAATGGCGCACGCTGCTGGATGAAGTCCCAGTGCGCCTTGGTGTAGTCCCACGCGGAGGACTGCGTGCGCGGCTGGGTCAGCAGCATGAACATCAGCCGGAGCTGCGACTGGAAGGGGAAGGTGTCTTCGCCCTGATCCATCAGCGCGAACGTGCGCGCCGTCAACTCTGGTGGCTCGAAGAGCGCGAACGTTCCGGCGTAGCGCTCGACCTGATCGGGTGTGAACTCGCCGCCCTTGCGCGACTGGTACAGCGTGAGGAAGCGCTCATACGTCGCCGCATCACCTGCGCGCGCCGCCGCGCCAATTGCGACGGGGGCCAGGTTGGGATCAACCCCCGCCGGATTGCTCGCCTCGCGCTCTTGCAGGGCGCGCGCCTGGGCGATGGCCTCTGGATCGCGCGCATCGTTGGCCAGCGCGCTCAGCACGGAGGCGCGCAAGCGCGCGGTCTCGACTGGCTCACCCGGCTTTGGCTCGTAGCCCAGCGCGGCGATCTTGTCACGGAAGAGCTGCGCCACCCATGCGCGATAGCCCGCCAGCGCCTGCTCGTCGCCTGCAATCTCCAGCAGGGTGTGCGTCTGCGCGAGATGCTCCCTGACGATCTCGCCGATCAGCGTCTCATCATTACTGCTGGCGAGCGCCGCCACCGTATCGAGGTACGGCGTAATCGCCTGCTGGCCACTCGTGACGAGCGCCCATTGATCGCGCAACAGACCCTTCTGCTCGGCGGGCGAGAGACGGGTGAGGCTGGCGCGCAGCTTGGCGAGCAGCGCCGCATCGAGGCGCTGGCGATAGAAGCCGATCTCGTTGGCGTTAGCGTAGAGCCAGCGCAATTCGCCGCTCACTGGAATCGCGAATGACGCGCTGCGCTCGGTCAGCAGATAGCGCGCGGTGTGGACGCCCGCGTCATCCTCATAGCGCACCTGCATCGGAACCTGCCAGAGCTGATCGCTGGCGGGCGCATTGGCGGCGGAGTAGAAACGGCGCTGGCTGACCTGCACGCGCGTCTCGCCGTTCGCGTCCGTCGCGCTGACCTCGATCAGCGGGTGCCCCGCCTGCAGAATCCAGGTCTCCATCATCTTGCTGACGGGTTGCTGCGAGGCCTGTTGCAGATGACGCCACAGGTCGGCGCCGGTCGCGTTGCCCTCGGCGAACTCCGCCATGTAGCTGCGCAGGCCAGCGCGGAACGCCTCATCGCCCAGGAAGTCGTGGACCATCCGCAGGACGGCGCCGCCCTTCTGATAGGTGATGACATCGAAGTTCTCCATCACCGCGCGCGGCGTGGCGACGGGATTATAGATCGGGTGCGAGCTGGCGAGCGCATCAGCTTCGAGCGCAGCGTCGGCCCCGCTCTGCACTTCGTCCCACACGCGATACTGTGGCCGCAGCGTGTCTATCGCGTGATAAGACATCCAGCTAGCGAAGGCCTCGTTGAGCCAGAGGTCATCCCACCAGCGCATCGTGACCAGATCGCCAAACCACATATGCGCGAACTCGTGCGCCGTGACCTCCGCGACGGTCAGCTCTTGCCGACGCGAAGCGGCCTTCTCGTCGAGCAGCAGCACGACCGCCTGCGAGATGATCAGCCCGGCGTTCTCCATCGCGCCAGCGCCGAAGTTTGGCACGCCGAGGTTGTCGAGCTTGCCGAAGTGATAGGGCGCGGCGAAGTAGTCTTCGTAGAAGGGCAGCAATTGCGCCGTGATGTCGAGCGCGAACGCGCCCAACTGCTCCTTGCCCTTGAGCGCCCAGATGCGCAGCGGGACACCGTTGACGGTGCGCTCAGAGGTGCTGGCGAACTGCCCAATCGCCAGCGCGATCAGGTAGCTGGCCATTGGCTGCGTCGGGGCAAAGCGCCACACAACACTCTCGCCGCTCGGCTCGGTCGCCAGCAGCTTGCCATTCGTCAGCACGGTCTGGCCAGGCGAGGTCGTGATAGTCCAGGCGAACGTCGCTTTGAAGGTCGGCTCATCCCAGCAGGGGATGATGGCCCGCGCTCCGGTCGCCTCGCACTGCGAGCAGAGCATCTCGTCGGGGCCATCCTTCGAGAGGAAGAGTCCCTCCAGGCTGGGGCTGAGGCGCCCGCTGAAGTCGAACGCCAGCGTCGCGCCGCCAGCGGGCGCCTGCCCATCCAGCGTGAACACAGCAATCTCGCGCTCGGCGTCGGGCGCGACGTGGGCCGCAAAGGTCTGCCCACTCGCGCTCGTCAGCCGCGCATTGGTGATGTCGAAATCGCGGGCGTGCAGTTCGATGGTGTTCGTCGGCGCGGCAATCGAAACCTGCACACGCAGCGACCCGCTGAACGTCTCGCGTCCGGGGCGCGCGTCGAGCGCAATCTCATAGTGACGTGGGCGTACCGTCGTTGGCAGCCGATAAGCTTTGGGATCGCTACTCGGAGTGGCGGAAGTCATACATCCTCCTCGCGGTCTTTGCGATGATGAGAAGCGCCACTGAATGAGTGGCAGCCTTGCCGGGCAGCCGAGCGTTCGGCAACTCGTGGCGAACGATTCATCCTGAGACATAGCTCCTGTGGCCCCCATATCAAGGCACACCAGTGAAACTCGCTGCAAGGGGTCATTCAGGGAGCCGATGGCATCGAGTGGCGCTGCACCGTGATGCCGACCGCATAGGCGCCAGGGACAACGCCAGGGACAACGCCAGGGACAACGCCAGGGACAGTTCAGGGACAATGCTGCGACGATGATGAGACGACGATGGGCGTTCGACATTTACTGGGCGGACAGCCTCGTTGCGAACCTGGGCGCACATGCGCGAACCTTTTGTCGGGCTATCTCGTACTGACTCCGTGCGTGGCCCCTGTACGATGAAACAGATGTGAAACAGATGCGAAACAGATGCGCCAGGCCAGGGAGGTGTGTCGCCAGGTGGGCTGCAGTAGCGACGACGATCTGGACGAGGAACTGATGGCGCGTGTGGCGCATGGTGATCGCGAGGCGCTGGCCGCGCTCGTCGATCGCTATTATGCGCCGCTGCTGGGCTATCTCTATCGCCTCGTGGGCGGTGATCGCGCGCTGGCTGAAGACCTGGCGCAGGAGACATTCGTGCGGCTGCTGCGACCTGCGGGCTACCAACCGGGGCGCGCGTGTCGCCCCTGGCTGTACGCCATCGCCACCAATCTCGCTCGCGACCACGCGAAATCCGCCACCGTGCGACGCCAGGCGACTCCCGCGAGTGAGGATGCGCTGCTGGCGCTGCATGATCGCTCTCCCGGCCCAGAGGAGCATGCCCTGCGCGCCGAAGACGCCAGCCGCATCGCGGCGGCGGTGGGCGCGTTGGGGAGTGACTACCGCGAGGTCATTCTCTTGCGCTTCTATCATGGCCTGAGTCTGGCCGAGATCGCCGAGGCGCTGGCGATTCCGCTCGGCACTGTCAAGTCGCGGCTCTCTGTTGGCGTGCGCCGTCTGCGTGCGCTGCTGGGTGAGACGCGCGAGGAGGCGTCGCGATGACTTCAGACGACCAGTGGCCATTCGCCAGCCACGAGCGCCTGCTCCGTGCGCTGCGTGAGCAGGAGGAGCAGGCGCTGTCCGCAGCGGAGGCGACGGAGTTGGCGGAGACGGTGGCGCGCCTCGCCGCGTGGCAGGCTCCCACCCCAACGCCAGCGGACGTGCGCCTGCTGCTCGAACGGTTGGAGCCGCTGCTGCCGATGGCGCCAGCGCAGGTTGGGCGCGTGGCGACGATGCGCGCGCAGGCAGGCTGGCTCTGGCTGCTCGCGCTGCGGCAGATCAGGCTGATTCCGCAGGCGCTCTGGCTTGGCTCGGCGCTGGGCCTCGTCTGCCTCACGCTCTTTGGCCTCGTTGCGCCCTTCCAGAGCAGCGCCAGCGCACTGCTGTTCCTGGCGCCGCTGATCGCAGCGAGCGGCGCGGCGTTTCTCCATAGTCGTGAGGCTGACCCCGCGCTGGAGCTTACGCTGACCACGCCGACCTCCGCGCGGCTGATCTTGCTCGCGCGTGTTGCGCTGGTCCTGGGCTTCGATGTGCTGCTGACGCTCGCCGGGAGTGCGCTGGTCGCCGCCGCGCACAGCCAGAGCGCTGCGAGTCTGCTGGCGCTCTGGCTTGGTCCGGCGCTGCTGCTCTCCTCGGCGACCCTCTGCCTCTCGCTGCTGGCCGGGCCGCTGGTCGCCATCGCCTCCGCCGTCGCCGTCTGGGGCGCGCAACTGATCGAGGTTGGCGCGGGCCTGTCACTCACGTTCGTGGTTACCATCACCTGGCTCACCATGCCGCTCGCGCTTGGTGTGGCCTGTGTCTTTCTGGTCATCGCGCTACTCTGCGCGCCCTATCAGCGGCGGCTGGCCTGAGCGCCACGCTGATCCCTGGACAGGAGGGAATATCTATGCCAGACTCATCTGCGCTCGCCAGTTTTTGGGGGGCGCTGCGCTTCGAGTTCGTGATGCAGGCGCGGCGCAAGGCGCTCTGGATCGGTATGCTGCTGCTCTCGCTCTTCCTCTTGCGCAACCTCTCCGCCCTCTACTCCGGCAGCGCTGTCGTTCCCGACGCGCGCACCGCCGTGGTCGAGTGGACCACCTTCGCAGCGCGATTCTTCCCAATCGCTATCGGCCTGCTGCTGGCGGATCGTCTGGCGCGTGATAGCAAGCTGCATGTGGATGAACTGCTGCTGACCACGCCCGCACCCAGGTTTCTTTGGCTCATGGGCAAGTATCTCGGCGCGGTGGGCGCGACGCTGCTGCCCGTGTTGCTTGTGCAGCTATTTGGCAGTGCGCTGCTCGCCATCCGCTGGGGCGATCCCAGCGCCCTGCTGGTCGGGGTGGGCGTCTTCCTGGCGACATTGCTCGTCTCGGCGCTCTTCGTTGGCGCGTTCTCCTTCGCCTGCACGATTGTGCTGTGGCCTGTCCTCTACCAATTCCTCTTTGTTGGCTACTGGTTCTGGGGCAACTATGTCAATCCGAACACGACCGGCATCCCCACCCTGAATGGCACGCTGCTGACCTCGGATGGCCGCTTCATCCAGGAAGGTCTCTTTCCGACCCCACCTGCTGCACATCTGCAAAACGCAACTGTAGCGCAGGCGCTGGGCAGCCTCGGCCTGCTATTGGGGTGCGCCATGCTGGCGCTGCTGGCTGCCCACTACCTGCTGCGTTGGCGCGCGGCGCATCAATGATCGCTGTACAACGTGGGGAGGTTGTCACACATGACTGCATTTGCGCGGCTGCGCTATGAACTGCGCGCGCTTGGTCCCGCCGCGTTCGTGATACCGCTGCTGGTCACGCTGATCTATATCGGCTTCGCCTGGATTGCTGGCGACTCGGCGCTCCGGAACGGGGCTAGTGACTCCTTCGCCCACTATCAGGCGATGCGTGGGCTGCTCGGGTTGATTGAGAACGGCCTGCCGCTGGCTGCTGGCCTGCAGGTCGCAACCATCACGGGGGCCGATCCGGCGCTCGAACTGCAGCTCGCGCTGCCTGGCAGCTACCGGGCAACCGGCGCGCTGCGGCTGGCGCTGGCGAGCCTGTGGGCGCTGCTCGTGGCGGTCGCGGTGAACGCGCTGATCGTCGTGGCGGGCTACTGGCCCAGCTCCTTGATCTCGCCCACGCCACAGGGTTTGCTCATCTGGCTCTCGCCGCTACTCGTCTTCGTCACGCTGGGAACGACGCTGGCGCTCGTCTTTCGCAGTCGCGTCGTCAGCGCCGCCATCCTTGCGCTGCTCTGGATCGGACAGTTTCTGTTCGAGCCATTGTTCCTGAGCGACGGTCTGCTCAAGCTGGTCTACCTCTTTCTCACTGAGCAGGTGGGCATTACGAGCTACTGGCTGACCAATCGGCTGATCTTGCTGGGACTGGCGCTGGGGTTGCTCTGCGCCGCACTGTGGCTGCTCGGTCGCAACGAGTGGCTGCTCGGCGCAGAGGCGTAACGGTCGCTGAGGCGGCGCTGTGAAACGCTCTCCGCGTACAGGAAGGGGACTTACACTGTGGACATTCGTATCGAGGGACTGAGCAAGACCTATCGCGGCCAGACACAGGCGCTGCGCGACATTACCTTACGCATCGAGCCGGGTATGTTTGGGCTGCTCGGCCCGAATGGCGCAGGCAAGACGACGCTGATGCGCATCCTGGCGGGCGTGCTGCGGCCAACCCGTGGCGCGCTCTGGGTAGGCGATCACGACTGCTCGACTGAGCGGGGCCGCATTGCGGTCAAGCGTCTGCTGGGCTATTTGCCCCAGGACCTGGGCGTCTACCCAGACCTGAGCGCACATGAGTTTCTCGATTACCTCGGTCTGCTGAAGGGGCTGCGCGACACGCAGGCGCGCCAGCGCCGCGTGGAGGACCTGCTGGAGATGGTCGGGCTGGCGGAGGTCGCAGGCCGCAAACTCAAGGGTTTCTCTGGCGGGATGAAGCGGCGCGTAGGCATCGCGCAAGCGCTGCTGAACGACCCGCAGCTGCTGATCGTGGATGAGCCAACCGCTGGCCTCGATCCAGAGGAGCGCATCCACTTTCGCAACCTGCTCGCTGACCTGGGCGCGCGCCGCACGGTGCTGCTCTCCACCCACATCGTCGAGGACATCGCCCAGACCTGCCAGCGGCTCGCGGTGATGAAGAGCGGGCAGGTCGTCTTCTGTGGCGCGATTGGCGCGCTGGTCGAGGCGGCGCGGGGGAACGTCTGGCAGGTGACCACCACAGGAGCCAAGCCAGAGGGCAAATTCACCGTCATCTCCACGATGCGGTTGGCGTCGTCGGCGCAGTATCGCGTCGTCGGTGAGGCGCCGCCACACACGACCGATGCGGCCACGGAACGGGTCGAGCCAGTCGAGCCAGGGCTGGAAGATGGCTACGTCTGGCTGATGCGTGAGCAGCGGCCCAGCGTGCTGGTGTAGCGCCGCGCCCTGCGCAGATGGGCGGCGCCCGCATGGTATACTGCCGCCATGCAGAGTGGAGACATCGCCCGGCAGCGGCTCGCTCACCACCGGCTGACGCGGCCCGACCTCGCAACGCCCGCCGAGGTGGTGCGCTGGTTTGGCGCGACCCAGGCGCAGGAGTATGCCTGGTCGCTCTACGCCATCGGCCTGCGCATGCCCGATGCGGCGGAGACGACCGAGCGCGCCGTGGAGCAGGCCATCGCCGACCGAACCATCGTGCGCACCTGGCCGATGCGCGGCACGATTCACTTTACGCCAGCCGAAGACGCGCAGTGGATGCTGAAGCTGCTGGCGCGTCGCACGAACCTCAAGGCGGCCAGCGTCTATCGCCGCGCTGGCCTGACCGATGAGACCTTCGCGCGCGCTGGCGACACGCTGAAGCAGGCGCTACGCGGCGGCAAAGTGGCGCCGCGCAAGCAGCTATACACGGCGCTGGAGGCGGCGGGGATCGCCACCAGCGGCGAGCAGCGCGGCCTGCATCTGCTGGGCTACTGGGCGCGCGAGGGGCTGATCTGCCTGGGGCCACGCCAGGGCAAGCAGCCCACCTTCACTCTGCTCGACGAGTGGGTTCCGCACGCGCGCCAGCTCGACGGCGACGAGGCGCTGGCCACGCTCACCCGCCGCTACGTTGCCAGCCACGGCCCGGCAACCGACCGCGACTTCGCCTGGTGGTCTGGCCTGACGCTGACGGAGGCCAGGCGCGGCCTGCATCTGGTCGCGGGCGAGTTCGCGCAGGAAACGCTGGCTGGCCTGACGTATTGGGCCAGCGCCACTGCCGTGTCTGCGCCGCAACCTCCCAGCCAGCGCGCCTATCTGCTGCCGCCCTACGACGAGTTCACCGTGGCGTATAAGGACCGCAGCGCCGCGCTCGATCCCGCGTTCCCGAACGACCCATTCACGATCCTTGGGCCGGTCATCGTCGTGGATGGTCGGCTGGTGGGAACGTGGAAGCGCACGTTGAGCAAGGAGGCGGTCGCCGTCAGCCTCAGGCGCTTTGCGCCGCTCGACGCCACGCAGCAGGCGGCAGTGGAGCAGGCCGCCACGCGCTATGGGCGCTTCCTCAGCCTGCCTGTGGAGATCACCTGGCAGGGCGCGGACTGAGCCAGCAGGCTACAGCCCGAAAATTGTCGCCACTGGTGTGGCGAAGCCAGGGACGACATCAGCGCCGTCTAGCGTCGCTGCCTCAGTGAGGATGGCGGAGGGCGCATGTGGCCTGTGAACCTCAATCGTGTGATCTTCGGGCCGCACGACCCAGACCAGGCGCACGCCAGCGGCCAGCCACATGGCGACCTTGGCGCTGACCTCCGCAGGGCGATCAGATGAGGAGACAACCTCGACGACCAGGTCTGGAATGGTCGGAACCCAGCGCGGCGCCGAGCGCGGCGCTGAGAGACGCGCCTGCGCAATGAAGGCAATATCGGGCGCACGCACGGTATCTGGATCGCGCGCGATGAGAAAGCCGGTCTCCGCTGCGTAGAGCTTGCCCAGCCGTTGAGCAAGGACATACTGCCCCAGAATGACGCTCAATCGCATGGTGATCTCACCATGATCCTCGAACGTGGGGGGCAGCGTACGCAGTTCTCCTTGAATCAATTCTGAGCGCAAACCCGCTAAGGGCAGGGCGGCAAATTGTTCGGCTGTGAGCAGATGCTTGGGCATGATGGACGACATTACGCTGCTCCTTTCCGCTACGTCATCATACAATCTTCAGACAATCTGTCGCGCGCAAACAGACAGCGAGCAAGCGGTCGAGGAAGCGCCGCACTGGCGCGATTGCAGCCGATGCGTGTCGGGCGCCAAGCTCAGCAGCCACGGTGGTCAGCATCGTGCTACGTAGTAGTGCGCACGACGGTTGTGATCGTGCCGTAGCAGTGAAGGAGACACACGAGGATGATGCAAACGAGTACGCGCGCCACGCTGGCTGGTCTGGTTGGCCTGGAGCGCGCGGGCCTGCGTGACGAAGGGCTGGCCGTTTTGCGCGGCGTGACGGGCGGGCTGATGACCGGACACGGCGCCCAGAAGCTGTTTGGCGCGTTCTCAGGTCCGGGCCTGAAAGGCACCGCCGGATTCATGGAGCGTCTGGGATTGCAGCCCGGACGCCTCTGGGGCGCGGCGGCGGCGCTCTCGGAGTTTGGCGGCGGCGCGCTAACCACCCTGGGATTCCTGTATCCGCTCGGCTCCATCGCCACGATCTCGTCTATGACGATGGCCACGGCGAAGGCGCACTGGGGCAAGCCGATCTGGGTCTCTTCGGGTGGCGCCGAAACGCCAGTCATCAACATCGCCGTGTCCGTGGCGCTGGCGCTGACCGGCCCAGGAAAGTATTCGCTCGACGAGGCGCTGGGTGTCAGGCTGCCAAAGTGGGCCGTGGCGGCGGCGCTCATCGTCGCAGGCGCAGGGGTCGGCTACGGCATTCTGGCGCAGCCATCCCCAGCGGTGGCTCCATCTGAAGCTCCATCTGACGCGGCGGAGGCTCCAGCCACGCCGGGCGGGCCAGAGAAGGCCAGCATCGGGCCTGCATCCGACGAACTGGCCAGCGCTGCGCCTGTTTCATGAGAGGAGATCGCCGAGCCGACATAGTCATAACCAGTCCACTTGGGGTGTTGACGCTGGCTGCCCCCTCCCCAACCCCTCCCCCGCTGCGGCGGGAGAGGGGCTTTCCGGAGCCTCCTCTCCTGCGAAGAGAGGGGCTGGGATGGTGAGGTCTGGCGCATCGCGGCGGACACAGCGCGTCCCCCTCGGCGCAGTGGGCGGACGCGCAATCCGCTGCCTGGCGCGAGGGGGACGTGGAGCGCGACTGGGCGCCGCGCGGAAGCAT
>JAICSR010000460.1 GCA_025936795.1 Ktedonobacterales bacterium
CGCATCACTGGCGCGCTGGAACCGAGGCCTGGCGCGTGATGCTGGTGCGGTCGCTCGGCGGTTGGGACTGTATCACATCGGCGTGACGCCTGGCAAGGGCTGGCTGGCAGTTTCTCTTTCACCTGCACGGTGTCAGCGGCCTGGGACGACCTCCAAAATGCCCGCGTCGGCAAGCTGGCTGGCAAGCCGCATCACCGCTAGCTCTGGCTGGCCCATGCTCTGGCTGATGGCGAGCAGCGAGGTTTGCCCATCCACATGGGTCAGCAAACTCCACTGGTCGAGGCTGATGCGGATGGCGTCGCCCTCTGGGTCTACGTCGGCGAATCCCACCACGGTCTCCGGCGCGAGCAGTGGTGGGTTGCGCACGGTGGTATTGCGCACATGGCGCTGCGCCTTCTCGATCAGCGGGCCGATGGGCAGCGGCAGCGCGACTCGTCCAGCAGGGCTGAGCACACCTTCCTCGAACAGGAAATCGCCATCGGTCCAGCCGAAGACGGAGACCAGCATCGTCTGTGCGTCATCCTCCGCCCACTTGCGCAGTTGGTCTTGCGTCAGGATGCGCGCCGTGATGAGCGCGCGCACAGCCTGCACATCTGGGAGGGTCTCGGCGCGCTCGGCGGGCAGCCCAGTCGCATTCTCGATCTGTTCACGCGAGATGAGGCCGATGCGCAGGAACTGTTGGGCCAGCGAGTAATTGAAGCCGCCACGCTCGACGAGCAGCAGTTGCCCACTGGAAAAATAGATTGCGCCCTCCAGTTCACCCCTGGTGAGGCGTAGGCGCCCGGTGCGCTGGCCAGTCTCGATGGCGCGCAGCACGCTCGGCAGCGCGAACTGGCGCAGATTCCCCATCAACGGCATGTCGGTCGTTCCTCCTGCGGGCGGCTGATCTGAGCGCGAGACGCATACCTCCGCCCAGCGAGTATACCGCATGTGTGCCCACTGTAACGCCACGCCGCCAGGCGTCGGAAGCGTGCGGACGCGCCCGTCGGCCCCTAGCGCGAGGTGGGCGGGCGGCGGTTGAGCGAGCGGCGGGTGCGGTGCGAGAGCGCGGGCGACGCTGCGCGGCCGACGGTTGGCGTACTCGGCGCGATGCTTGCCACACGCGTGGCGGATGTGGCGCGGTGGGCAGGCGCGGCGCGCTGCGTGGGCAGGGGGGCTGGCTCATCGCGTCGCTGCCAGCGCGTCAGGGCAATGAGGAACGCCGCCAGCGTTATCAGGTGGATGACGGTGCACCACTCGCAGATGCGCTGCACCAGCACGATCTCGCAGAAGACGAGGTAGATGACGAACGCCAGCCCGGCGATGGTCAGCAGCAGCGTGGTGGGGCGCAGCCGCGCGTCCTCAGCCTCGCCACGCGCCGCCCAGCGTAGCCCAGCAATGGCCAACCCGCCCAGCGCCAGAAACCAGAGTATGCCGGGGATCGTGATGGGAATGCTGGTTCCTGGCACGACTGAATAGGCGCTGGTCGTCACCGATTGACAGCTCACCAGACCGCCCGTGTTGCAGACGAGTGGCACGCCGCTGTCGTAGTGGACGATGGTGAGATAGATCGAGATGCCTAGCCCGACCACCGCCATCAGCGCTAGCGCCGATAGCCCCAGTTGTGCGCGCGCCAGCGCCGCCAGACGGCTGATTGGCGTCTCAGCCTGCTCATCGCGCTCTGGCGCGATACTTCCCATCGTCACGTTCGCCTCCTGAAAAGTCCGAGCCGGTCTCGCCCGGTCTGCGCTGCTCCCAAATGCCGTATGACTACTGCGGCTACTTCGGCTGAGGCAGCTTCGCCTCGATCTGCTGTATCTCCGTCGCGTTGCACACGCTGCCCGGCTGATTGTTGGTCAGCGCGCAGATGGTGGCGGTCTGATAGTTCGCGCCGCCGACAATCGCCTTGGTTACATCGCTGTTGGGATTATTCAAGTCCGACGCGATCTGCTGCCAGGTGAGGCCTTGCAACATCGTCGGCACAAACAGCCCGCTCGTCGTCACGTACTGGTTGCCATAGCTCATGAACGGGACGCCGCCTGCCTGCGTCGTGTAGGGCGGCACATCGTAGGTGGCGAGCGCGCTAGTGGCGGCTGGTGGCGGCGTGGCGAGCTTGTTCCCGTTGCGGTCAGCGGTCTCTGTTGCGTTGAAGCCGATGTACGGGCTGGTATAGGTCGCATGCTGGAATGAGAACGTACTGGTGTTGGGCAGTGTGTCGTTGCTCGATGACTTCATCAGCGTCAGCCCACTGAAGGAGCCGAAGCGGCTGAGCGCCACCACCGTAGACCAGCGCGTCGCCGCGCAGTAGGGACACCAGTCGGCGCCGACATAGACCACCTCTGGCTTGCCATTTGTGGTCAGCGGCGCGGTTCCCTTCGGCGTCGCCTGGAAGACGTTTTGCGCGGTTCCGGGGCCGACTTTCGCCGCGACCGTCGGCGAGACGCTTGTGACATCCTTGAGCACGCTGGCTGGGACCGGATCACCGATGCCGATGGACGCCTGCCGATTCTGAATCTGCGCGGCGATGAGGAAGGCGATCACCAGCGCGACGACCGCGCCCACCGTCAGCAGCGCGCCGAGGTTGCGACGCCACCACGGTGGTTGCGCATAACGGCCCTGCTGCGGTCCACCGCGCGCGGTTCCTGCGGCTGTCCCGGTGCGCTCGCGCATGGACGCCAGCCGCGACGAGCCAGACGCGCGCGAAGCCACTGTGGGCGGCTTCGACGGCTTTGTGGCACTTGGCTGCCGGGCGGCGTTCGCGCCATGTGCGCCGTTTGCGCCACCGGACATGGCTCGCTGGGGCTGCGGTCGCTGTTGCGGGCGTCTCGCCTTCGCCATACTGTCGTTCCTGTCTCCTCTGCATCACTAGCGGCGCGTCCTCGGTTCAGGCCACCGCGACGCCCTATGCCATAGAGTCTACTCCACCGCCGAGGTTGGCGCGATGGCGCCCCCCATCTCGGATGGCGCCGGGAGCGCGGCGCCGCTGACCTCGCCGCCAATGCCGTCA
>JAICSR010000307.1 GCA_025936795.1 Ktedonobacterales bacterium
CGTCAGCGGGTCGCGCGTGGCGGCGGCATTGCGACGACGGAGCGCCGCAAGCAGGTCGCGGGCCTGCCGCCGCAGCAGCCCAGCCGCGTCCAGCCCCTCACGCTCCTCGTCCAGTTCCGGCTCTTCGGGGCGTCGCAGCGTCGCCAGCAGGGCGCGCACGGCGACATAGACTGCGAAGATGAGGACGCCGAGGACAATCAGCCCGACGATGACGCCCGCGGCGACCAGAAAGCCGACGGGCGGCGGCGCGAGCACGGCATGATGCTGCTGCTGTGAAGGCGCCCCACCGACGCCGGATGGCGGACTGACGTAGAACGCGGTGTGCTGCAAGAACCACGCGCCCAGCGTCCTGACGAAGGCGATCCACAGCAGATAGGCGAGGGCATGGACGAGCCAGTCGGCGGCAACGTTGAGCGTAGCGCCAACTGGCCCCAGCCCACCGAGCAGCGCCGTGAGCAGGCCGAAGTTGACCGCCAGCCCGATGATGAATGCGACCACGATCACCAGCGCCGCCGCGCCGAATGCGGTCAGCAGCCAGCGCATCGTCTCCGCGCCAGCGTCCGCCTCCACCGCCTCGCGTCCACCGCCCCGGCGCGCCAGCGCCGCAGCCGCCAGCCCGGCGAAGACATCGAGCGCGAGCAACGTCAGCAGCGCGCCTTGCAGCGTCGCCTGAAGCGCCGTGGGAACGACGAGCGCGCCGATGCAGGCGACCACCACGACCGCCAGGCTGATGGCGAAGCGCCGTAGCGTCGTCTCGATGCGCGGTGGTGGCGCACCCAGCGTCAGGCCACGCCAGCCCAGGTAGAACATACAGGGGATGAGGCCAAATAGCCCATTGAAGCGGGGCGCGTCAATCAGCGCGTCCGTCTGCAACTGATTGAGCCAGCCCAGAGAGAACAACCCGCCGGGCGCGTCGCCATAGGCTGTAGGCGAGAGCGCCACGAACAGCGCGATGAAGACGCCGCCGAGCAGTAACGCGGCGAGCGTCACCCACACCGGACGTTGACCGCCCAACCGCCAGCGCGCCAGCGCAAAGAGCAGCAGCGTCGCGACGATCAGCCAGAGCGGCCCAAACGTCTCGTGGAGCGATCGCTGCGAGGCGCCCGCGTACGTCAGCAACGCTGCCTGGATGGGAATGACCTCCAGCAGTGTCAGCAGCGCGAACATGAGCGCGTGTGTCAGCCGCTCAGGGGAGAGCCAGCGCGGGAGGGTGTGACGCTTCGGACTGATCGCCATCGTCCTCGCTGTCCGCGTCGCGCCGCTGCTGTTCTGGTTCGGCATGGCTCTCCTCACTCTTGCGCTGTGTACGCCAGTCCACGCGCGCCTTGCGCTGACGGGCGATCAGGCTGCGCTCGGCGGCGAGATGCTCCGCGTTTGGCGCATCGGTCGCCTTGCGCGGCGGCAGATCGCCCAGCGCCTCCTGCACGAGCGCCCGCCAGCGCGCCCGCCCGCCAATATGGTGGATTTGCAGCCCGGCGGCGTGCAAATCGTGTGCGTCATCGGCTGCGGCGAAGGGATCATCGCTGTCGCGAGCGGTCAGCGCCAGCGAGACAGCGTGACCGCTCGCCTGGATACGGCGTAGCGCGATCATCGTCGTCACATCCACCAGCGACTCCAGCCCAACATAGACCAGCGTGGCGCCCGTTGGCGCCGAACGCATCTCATGCGTGAGCAGTGGCCCCATCGGGGCGCCGCCAAAGAGTCGCACGCGTGCGAGACTGTCGAGGATCAGCGTCAATTGCTCGGGGCGCGCCGCTGGCTCCAGCCGCAGTCGTGGCAGCGCGAGCGCTGCGCTGCTGGGCGGCGCCTGCGTCGCCCGCGTCACCTGTGTTGGCCGCGCATCGCTCTCTGGGCCGACGTTTGAGATGGCGCCATTGGAGATCAGCCCGACGGCATAGCCGCGCTCCGTCGCCCACGACGCGACTGACGCCGCCACCGCGATGCCGAGTTCCGCCAGGTCTGGATCATAGCCCAACTGCGCGCGGTTGAAGGTGCGCACGTCGAGCGCGATCAACAGTGTGCGCTGCGTGGAAGGGTCGAGCAGCTTGCTCTGGAGCGCGCCCATCCGCGCAGTCGCCTTCCAGTGGACACGGCGCGGGTCATCGCCAGGGGCATATTCGCGGATGCCCGCGACGCGCAGCGGGTCTTCGAGCAGCCGTGTCCGCGTGGCATGGTCGCCGAAGATCGCGCGCGGCGTGAGGTCGAAGCGGTCGAGTGGCGCGATCAGCGGATGCACCAGCAGCGCCTGGCGTGTCTCGAACGTCTCTTCGCGCGTGAGGATGCCGAATGGGTCAGTGACGCGCACGAGCGTCGGGCCGAGGTTGTAGGCGCCGCGCTGGATGGCGCGCACATAGTAGCGCCGCCGCACCCGTTGGAAGGCCCAGAGGCGCAGCCCGCGCATCAGCAGCGCAGAGCCAGGCCGTGTCGAGAGGCTCAGCCGCGCGCCCAGCACGGTCAGCGACTCCGGAAACTCGTCCACCGTCTCCACCATCGGCAGCGGCAGCAGCTTGCGGTTCTCCACCAGCAGCGGAACCGTCGCCACCTGGCCAAAGCTGATCCGCCCGCTCTCCATCTCGCGCGCGACGACCAGCCCACGCAAGCCGTAGCGATACCAGAGTTCCGGGACGATGGTGATGCCGAGGACGAGCAAGCCACAGATGAAGATCAGCGCAAACTGCGTCAGGAGGCCCGCCAGCAGCAGCAGCAGCGCGATGACATAGAGCGGCCTGCGCTGCGTCAACTTTGGATCAGCAGAGGAGCCAAGGCGGATAAAATCGCGTATGCGGAGGAGCTGGCGCATACTCAGGCGCCCCAGGATGCTGTGCCCCATCATGCTATTGGCGACAGAGGACGTGTAGGAGGTGGGTCCCACCGTGTCGCGGTCATGCTGATCGCCCATAGCGCCTGGCCCCTTGGCTGAGGAAGATTGCGTCAGACGCGCTCGACCGGCGTCGGAACCGACTCGATGATCTCGCGCAGCAGCCGCTCGGTGTCTTGCGTCTGATAGCTCATCTGCGTAGGGCTGAGCAGCAGCCGATGCGCCAATACCGACGGCGCCAACCGTTTGATGTCGTCGGGCTTCACATAATCGCGGCCCTGCATGGCGGCCAGCGCCTGCGCCGCGCGAAAGAGCGCCAGCGAGGCGCGCGGGCTGGCTCCCAGCCGCATCGTCGGGTAGTCGCGAGTCGCGTGGATGAGATTGAGCAGGTAGCGCGCCACTGGCTCGCTGACCCGCACGGCGCGTACCACTGGCAGCAGCGCCATCAATTCTTCACCACTGATGACCGGCTGCAAGCTATCGAGCGGCTGGGTATCTTTGAAACGATAGAGCATCGCCAGTTCCTCGTCGAGCGCGGGATAGCTGACACGCAGGCGCAGCAGGAAGCGGTCGAGCTGCGCCTCTGGCAGTGGGAATGTGCCCTCAAGCTCGATCGGGTTCTGGGTTGCGATCACCAGGAACGGCGCGCCGAGCGGCATCGTCTCGCCGTCCACCGTCACCTGGCGCTCCTGCATCGCCTCCAGCAGCGCCGACTGCGTGCGTGGCGTCGCGCGGTTGATCTCGTCCATCAGCACGACATTGGCGAAGATCGGGCCGCGCCTGAACTCGAACGCGCTCTGGCGCTGGTTGTAGTAGCTGACGCCGATGATGTCTGAGGGCAGCAGGTCGGGCGTTCCCTGCACGCGCGCAAACGATGCGGCGACCGAGCGGGCCAGCGCGCGCGCCATCATCGTCTTACCCATGCCCGGCACGTCCTCGATCAGCACATGCCCTTCGCTGAGGATGGCGACCAGCAGCAGATCAATCACATCTTCTTTGCCCACGATGACCCGGCTGACGTTGGCGCGCACCCGCTTGGCCGCCTCGCTCACCCGCGCGATGGCCTGCGCGGTCGCGGCGGTCGCTGGCGCGCTATGTCCGGCGCTGCTCTCCATTGGGGCGCTCTCCACTTCCTGCCAATTCCTGCCGACTTCCGCCAATCGTCCGATCAACCGCCAGCCCTGCATCAGCGCTGCGTCAGCCCGGCCCCACCGCACAGCGACGGGCGGCAGTGGGCGCGCCACTGGAACGAGAAAAGCTGATAGCTTCAGCGTATCACATCGCGATTATCGCACGCCCACGCCAGCGCTGCGGCGCACTCGGCACAGCGTTTCGCCGGTTGCCAGCAGCCATTTGGATAGCCCGTTTGGGCGACGCCTTGGCCAGCATGGCTGTTGTGCATGACGTTCGCCATCTCGCTCGTTTTACACAGCAACAAGGGCGCATGCTTCTTACGCGCCCGCAGCGGCTGGGCGTTGGCCCGGCGCCGCATGAATCACCGGTATTATCGAGAGAGCGGAGAGTAGTGATCCAATGATGTATCAGGTGCTGGCGCGGGTAAGCGCCCAGGTGGCATGGGAGCCATACCAGGCGATGACGCGCGATCCGCTCCACGCAGTGGCCCTCTTGCAAAAGGCCAATCGAACCTTCGCGGAGGTCAGCGTCATCCAGGCGGAGTCTGCGGCGCTGCTACGCGAGCAGGTGCGGCGGCTGCGCGTGGGCGAGCCATCGGGCTACGAGGCCTGCCCGCTGCCCTCGCTGACCGCCACGCCGCGCGTCTCGCTGGTGGGCGTCTCCGTCGAGAGCGAGCGCTGGGCCATCGAGCAGGGGCCAGGTGGCGACCACGATGTGCCCTATCGCTTCGAGGCGTCCATCTCGGCCCAGACCCTCGCGCGCTGGGCGCAGTTGATGTCCGCTGCGCAGAGCCAGGGCGACACGACCAGCACGCTCGCCGAACTCGCGATCAGCGCCGCCGAGCAGGCAGCATGCGCCGAGGCGGAGAGTGAGCCGGACGGCGCGACTGTCGCGGTCGAGCCTGCCGCTATCCGCTCCGAGCGCATTGGCGGCTGAGGGTCCGGCGGGCGGCGGTTGTTGGCATAGGTGTGATTGCCCTGCGCTGGGCACTGGTGCTAGAATGCGGGCGTCGTACGGTCCTGCGCGACAACCGAAAGCGGCGCGCTCTC
>JAICSR010000120.1 GCA_025936795.1 Ktedonobacterales bacterium
CGCATGGCAGGCGTCGGGCCATAGCGCCTTGATGGTAACGCATCAACCAGCCCCCGTCAACGTCTCGCGCCAGTCGAGGTTCTACCACAAACCAGGGGGTGAGCCGATGGGGGTAGCCAGCGGTTGAAACCGCGCCTGCAGGTGGCCTGCGGGCCACCACCAGACCCGCCTGCGCGGGTCCGGATCCCGATGGGGGTCCGCGGAGGCGGACCTCGTAGGCCGGAGGCCCGTCAGGCGCGGTTTGAACCGCTGGCCCCGCGCTGCGGTCTAGCCCCCAGTTTTGGGTAGAACCGCCAGCCGAACGGCGGTCTCTGCTGGCGCCTGGCCAGACGCATAGGCTGCGCCCCACCTGAATGCGCAGCGCGCGCCGCCTCGCCAAAGCGTATGCTGAAGGGCGGAGCGAAAGAACGGCGGGAGCATACTTCCTGGCCGCGGGAATCCATGTGCAGCAAGGGGCCAAAGTAATGGCAGTCCGAAACTTTTACTGGCTTGTTGAGGGCGAGCTCGCGGGCAGCGCGCGTCCGGGCGGCGAGAGTGGCCGACACAGCACGGTCCCGGCTGGCGCCACCCTCGGTGACGCGCTTGACGATGACCTGCGCTGGCTCAAGGATCAGGGCATCGGCGCCATACTCTCACTAACCGAAGAGCCGCTGCCAGCGGAGGCGCTGCAGCGCCAGGCGCTGACGGCGCTGCATCTGCCGATTGACGACCAGACGGCGCCAACGCAAGCCGAACTGATCGCGGCGCTCGACTTCATTGACCAACAACGCATCGCCGGGCGCGCCGTGTTGGCGCACTGTCGCATCGGCGAGGGGCGTACAGGCTGCATCCTCGCCGCCTACCTCATCCGCCAGGGCGCCAGTCCAGAGCAAGCGCTAGCTAGCCTGCGCGCCATCCGCCCCGGCGCGATCAGCGCGCCCTCGCAGCAGGTCGCACTCGCCACGTTTGCTCGAGGCCGCGAGTGGATCATCTGAGCGACACGCCGAGGGTGTGACTATGGCGACACCCGCGCCATTTGACCGTCTGGTACACTGTCCGCAGAACTGTGGCGAGTGATGCGCGCATGACGCGCAGTGGAGCAGGTGGATGACGCGCGAGTCCAGGACGATCATGGCGCCCCCGGCAGGCGACGACGGCGACGTAGCGCCGCCGCGCCGCATGCGCGCGCTGCCGCTGGTCTGGCTGGCCCTGCTCGCCATCGCCGCAGGCACAGTGGGCATCTTCATCTCCGCCATGCCGCTACGCTACGCGCAGGAGACGCAGGCATGCGTGGGAGCAGCGCACTGTGACGCCACCGCAGCCTATCTGGTCGCGCTCGATGCGTTTACCGCGCTGGTCTGGCTGGCGTTGGCGCTGGTCGTCTTCTGGCGTCGCCCTGGCGACCGCATCGGCATCTTTACCGCGCTGACACTGCTCACCTTCGGCGTGGGGCGCTTCCCCGATACACCGCTCGCCCTGAGCGCGGCTTACCCGCAGTGGTCGCTGCCCGTCGCGGCGCTGCGCTTTCTTGGCTCCGCGTGCCTGAGCATCTTCGTCTTCGTCTTCCCGGACGGCGCGTTTGTCCCACGCATCACTCGCTGGATAGCCGCCGCGTGGATTCTCGTGCAGATCCCCGAATTCTTCTTCAGTGCTTCAGCCGCCAGCTCGGACGGATGGTCGCCGTTGCTGCGCTTCGCCGGATTCCTCGGCTTCGTACTCGTCGTGGGGGCGGCGCAGGCCTGGCGCTACCAGCGCGTCTCGACCACCCGGCAGCGCCAGCAAACACGCTGGGTCGTGTTTGGGCTAGCGCTCGCGCTGCTCTGCTATCTCGCGCTCGCCTTTGGCTATCCGCTGCTCAGCGACCTCACCGCGATGTCCGGCCCCTTGTCGCCTGTGGCGCTGACGAGCCTGATCTCGCTCACCTTCCTGCTCGTTCCCATCACTATGACCATCGCCATCGTCCGCCACCGCCTCTATGACGTAGATCTGCTCATCAACCGCGCGCTGGTCTATGGTTCGCTGACAGCGGCCCTCGCGGCGCTGTACCTCGCCTCGGTATTTGTCTTACAGATGGTGGTGGTCGCGGTGACGGGCGCCAGACAGATATCGCCGCTTGTGATCGTCTGCTCCACACTGGCGGTCGCCGCGCTCTTCCAGCCACTGCGGCGCACGCTCCAGCGCGAAATAGATCATCGCTTCTATCGGCGCAAGTATGATGCGAACGCGACCATCGCCGCCTTTTCCATCATCCTGCGTCAGCAGGTAGACCTGGCCGACCTGCGCGAGCGTTTGGTCGAGGTCGCGCAGGAGACGATGCAACCGACGCACGTCTCGCTCTGGCTGCGCACGACGACGCGCCATAAGCCAGACGCGCGCCATGAGCGATAGCCCGTATGCTTGCTTAGTACCGCATACTACGCTAATTTGCGCATGGCAGCGACGCAGCGACGTGATACAGTTGCCGAAACATAGCATATGCCTGCCTCACACCATAGGAGACGCGGTATGCGCGCGCCATCCTTGTCGCCCCAGAACTCGCTCACCTCACTCACGGCGTCCCTGGTGTCGGGACGTTCGCTTATCATCGCTCGAATTGGCTGGGGCGCCGTCGCCGCTGCCTGCCTGGCGCTCTTCATCGTCGCACTCCCCCTGCGTCTGACTGAGCTGAGGCGGCTCGTCGCTACGACAGCCACGCCGCATGTCGGAGCGCTGGCCATCTCGACGACGCTGTTCGTGGCCTGCGCGTTCGCACTCGAAGTCAGCGGCTCACTCGTATTCTTCGCCCTGTCTCTGCTGCTCTTCCTGCGACGAAGCGAGGCGAGCGGTGTCATTCACATCTCAGCGCTGTTGCTGGCATTCGGGGCCGCGCTGCCTGGCACAGCCTACGCTATCATCAGCGCCACGCCAATCTGGCGTGTCACACCGGGCCTGCTCCAGACACTCGGCTGGACAGCGTTGCTGCTCTTCGCCTACCTCTTCCCTACCGGTGAGTGGATTCCCCGCTGGTCGCGCTGGGTTGCGCCGCTCTGGCTGCTGTGGACGGCAAGCTTCTTCGCCTTCGCTCAGGCGCTGCTCAGCCAGCACCCCATCCTCATCGCCGTGAGCTATCTCGTCTGGATCGCCTGGCTCGGCTCGGGCGTCTGCGCGCAGGTCTATCGCTATCTCTGGGTGGCTACTCCGCCGCAACGCCAGCAGAGCAAGTGGGTGCTGCTGGGATTCATCGGCGCGCTCGTTGGCATCTTGCTCGTCAGCGCGCAGCAGATCGTGGCGCTCTCGCAGGGCCGCCAAGTCGAGACCAATGCGCTCTTCATCATCGCAGCGCTCGTCATCGTCACACTCGCCGCGCTGCCGATTCCGCTCAGCATCACCATCGCCATCCTGCGCCACAATCTCTTCGACATTGATCGGCTCATCAATCTCACGCTGGTGTATGGCGCGCTTACCATCACGCTCGGCGCGATCTACGCCGCAGCGGTGGGCCTCTCGCAACTGCTGATGCAGGCGCTGACCGGGAGCCACGACGAATCACAACTGGCGCTGGTGATCTCCACGCTGGGCGCGGCGGCGCTCTTCCAGCCGCTGCGCCGACGCATCCAGCACGCGATTGACCGCCAGTTCTACCGACGACGCTATGACGCGGCCACGATCACGGCTGCGTTCGCCGCCAGCCTGCGTACAGAACTGGACCTCAACGAGCTGTCTCAACGCCTCGCCGAGGCCGCGTATCGGGCGATGAAACCGCAGCACATCTCACTCTGGCTCGCCGAGCCGCAGGCGCCCGCTACAGCGGAACCTGACGCGGCGCCAGTCCATCCACTCGATGATCTCGCGCCGCCCGCAGGCAGCGCATGATGCAGACTGACTGAACTAGCCCGTTCGCCGCCATCCGCGTCCGGCGCGTCCGGCACGCGGATGGCGGCGGTTGTGGCAGGAACAGGTGTGGTCGTAACGGTTCCCGTAACGGTCGCCAGACGGCGTGCGGATATGATGCTCGTAGCGACAGGGTACAGAGGGTACATGATGAATAGCACGACAGCGCTATTGAGTGGAGGCGAGAGATGGCGCAACTTTTAGAAGTCATTCGGCGTCGCATGCCACGAGTGCGCGCACAGATGGCCCAGACCGACAAGCCGACCAACCGCCGCATGCGGCCACAGCCAACACCGGTAGACATCGCGCCAGACGATCCGCTGGTAGCGTATTTTCTGGACACGCCAGAGGCTGTCGAGCTTGAGCGTCTGCGGCTCGACTCGCCTGCGCTGCGCGAACTGAAAGCGGCGGGCGTCGCCATCGTGATTCCGCTGGTCAGCCAGGGCGAACTGGTCGGCGTGCTGAATCTAGGCCCGCGCATGAGCCAGCAGGACTACTCCTCCGACGACCGTGGCCTGCTCAACACGCTCGCCTCGCAGGCAGCGCCAGCCGTGCGGGTGGCGCAACTGGTGCGGCAACAGCAGATCGAGACACGCGAGCGCGAGCGCATCGAACAGGAACTGCGCGTCGCCCGGCTGATTCAGCAGACGCTGCTGCCGAAAGAGTTGCCGGAGATGCCAGGCTGGCAGCTCGCGGCCTACTACCAGCCGGCGCGCGCGGTGGGCGGCGACTTCTACGACTTCCTACCATTCAGCGATGGCCGCCTGGGCATCGTCATTGGCGATGTTACCGACAAAGGCGTGCCTGCCGCGCTCGTGATGGCCACCACGCGCAGCATCTTGCGCACAGCGGCGCAGGAGGGGCTGGCGACGCCCGGCGATGTGCTGGCGCGCGCCAATGACCTGCTCTTCCCAGACATCCCGCCCAGAATGTTCGTCACCTGCCTCTACGGCATTCTCAACCCGCACACAGGCGCGCTGGTCTATGCGAATGCTGGCCATGACCTGCCCCATCAACGACAGGAGGGCGGCGCCATCGAGTTGCGCGCCACCGGCATGCCGCTTGGCCTGATGCCGGGGATGAGCTATGAGGAGCGTGAGACGATTCTGGCGCCAGGAGACAGCGTGCTCTTCTACAGTGATGGGCTGGTCGAGGCGCACAACCCAGAGCGTGAGATGTTCGGCTTCCCTCGTTTGATGACGCTGATGGCCGACTGGGAGGATACCGTCCCGCTGATCGAGCGCATGCTCAACGAGCTGGCGTCCTTCACGGGCGCTGGCTGGGAACAGGAGGACGATGTGACACTGGTGGCGCTCCAACGCGAGAAACAGGCCTGCGCGCCACTCACGCCGCTCGCCGATGTGGATGATCAGGCCGATGATGGTTGGCAGTCACTCGCCGCGTTCGAGACGGCGAGCGCGCCAGGCAACGAGCGCGAGGTGATCGCCCACGTTGAGCAGGCGCTGGCTCCGCTGGCGCTACCGCACAAGCGCATCGAGCAACTCAAGACCGCCGTCGCCGAGGCGACCATGAATGCGATGGAGCATGGCAGCCACTATGAGGCAGACCACCCCGTCACCATCCTGGTGCGCGCCAATGCCACTGAAGTCTCCGTGCGTATTCGCGATACCGGCGGCGACCAGACCATCCCGGAGGCGCATACACCAGATATCGAAGCCAAGCTCGCCGAGTTGCAGACCCCGCGCGGCTGGGGACTCTTCCTCATCAAGAGCCTTGTGGACGACATGCGCGTCAGCAGCGACGGGGTATTCCACACGGTCGAGCTAATCATCAACCGAGAGGGGGAACATCATGCCAACCAGAACGTTTGAGGCGCACGTACGCCAGCACCTGCCGCGCGTCGCGGTGATTGATCTCCAGGGTGAGATCAACAGCTTCGCCGAAGCGTCGCTGAGCGCAGCCTATGCCGAGGCCGAACAGCATAATCCGCAAGCGATTCTGCTCAACTTCAGCCAGGTCGAGTACATCAACAGCACGGGCATCGCCCTGATCGTGACGTTGCTCGCCAAGGCGCGGAAGTCGCACATTCGCCTGCTCACCTGCGGGCTGAGCGAGCACTACGTCGAGATCTTCAACATCACCCGACTCGCCGATTTCATGTCGGTCTACCCCGATGAATCCACTGCGCTCGCCGCCAGGGCGCAGGAAGCGGAGGCCTGAGCGTCAGGCGCAATAGCCCCAGATTGTCCCAGAGGAGAGCTAGCATGGCAGACACAACGATCACGATGAGTGTGCGGCGCGTGGACGCGCTCATCTGCATCATTGACATCCAGGGTGACATCACCGCGTTCGCAGAGCCAGAGTTGATGCGCGCCTATACGGAAGCGACCGAGCCATCCGCGCACGCCATCATCCTCAATTTCACCGGGCTGGAGTACATGAACAGCGGCGGCATCGGCCTGATCGTCACGCTGATGATCCGCATGAACCGCCTCAAGCAGCGTCTGCTCGCCTTCGGCCTGAGCGATCACTACACGCACATCTTCGAGTTGACACGCCTGAACGAAGCGATTGGGGTCTATCCCACCGAGAACGCCGCAGTCGCAGCGGCGGCGCGCGAGCGGTAGCCACGCGCCATCGGCGGCCCAGCAGCGCACATGGCGCGCTCGGCGCCTGACGTATGCGAGCCAAGAAACAGACCAGGAGACAGACAAGGAGCAGTGGTAATGTCGTATCCAGTGGATCCGAACGCTACACCAATGCCCGCAGCGGCCACGTCAGCGCCGCAAACGGAAACAGCCGAAACAGTCGAGACAGTTGAAATCATTGAAACAGTCGGCGCGGCGCCACAGGTCAGCGCGACGCCTGGCTCGCGTGACGCAGCCTATTGGGCGAAGCAAAGCGCCCACCTAAAGGTCTCGGCTGCCCCCGGCAATCAGGTCAACAATGTTGACGGTCGCAGCGCGGTCGGCCCACTGCAAGGGTTCGGCAAGATGTGGCAGAAGACCTATCGGCTGCGCCTGGTCGGCTGTAGCGCGACACCGGCTGAGGTCATCGCCGCATGGAAAGAGAACTTTCCGAAGTTCTGGCCGCGTGGCAACCGCTTCTATGTGCCACTAACGGGCATCGCGCCAGGCGAGGTGGCGATGCTGACGGTGCGGCCAGGCGGCATGCCACTCTCGACCGGCGTGCTGGTGCTCTACGCGGATGATGAATCGTTCACGCTGATGACTCCGCAGGGGCATATGTTCGCGGGCTGGATCACCTTCAGCGCCTACCGCAAAGATGACGTGACCATTGCGCAGGCGCAAGTGCTGATGCGCGCCAACGACCCGATCTATGAGGTTGGGCTGCGACTTGGCGGACACCATGCCGAGGACAAGTTCTGGAAGCAGACCCTCAGAGCGGTCGGCGCTCACTTCAATGTCACCGACGAACCTGTAGAGTCAGAGAACCTGTGCGTCGACCCACGCTTGCGCTGGTCCTATGCTGGCAACATCGTCCATAACGCCGCGATTCGCACGACCCTGCTGGGGCCAACTCGCTGGTTCCGCAAGGCCTAGCAGGGTGTGGCCAGCGCCCACGTGGCGTTCACGTTCAATCATTGAGAGACAGGTCAGAGGAATGCCTACATCCGCGCGCACGTATGATGCGACTGTCATTGGCGCTGGTCCCAACGGGCTTGCCGCCGCGATCACGCTCGCCCGGCAGGGCCACCGTGTCGTGGTCTACGAGGCCGCCAGCGAGATTGGCGGCGGCTGCCGCTCCAAGGCGCTGACCCTGCCCGGCTATACGCACGATGTCTGCGCGGCGATTCATCCTTACGGCCTGGCCTCTCCATTCTTTCAGTCGCTGCCCCTCGAACGCTATGGAGTCGAATGGGTTCACGCGCCCGCGCCGCTGGCGCATCCGCTGCCCGATGGTCGTGTCGCGACGCTTGAGCGCTCGCTCGACGCGATGGGCCACTCGCTTGGTGGCGTGGACGCCGCCGCATGGCGGCGCCTCTTCGAGCCAGGCGTGCAACACTGGGAAGCGATCCTCGATGGCGCGCTTGGTCCGCTGCGCCCATGGCGCCAGATGCGGCGCCCGCTACCCTCGCTACGGCTGGCGCGCTTTGGCGCCTACGCGCTGCAATCGGCGCAGCGCGTCGCCGAGCGACTATTTCAAGATGATCCGGCGCGTGCGCTGTTTGGCGGCATCGCCGCGCACTCCATGCTGCCACTCGATCAGCCGCCCACCGCCGTCGCGGCGCTGCTGATGGCGACGCTGGGGCATGTGGCAGGCTGGCCGATGGCGCGCGGCGGCTCGCAACGGCTCGCGGACGCGCTGGCAGCCTACCTGCGCGACCTCGGCGGCGAGATCGTGACCGATACGCCCATCACCACGCTCGACGAGTTGCCCCCGACCGGAGCGATCCTCGCCGATGTGACGCCTCGCCAACTGCTGGCGATTGCAGGCGAGCGCCTACCCGCTGGCTATCGTGCGCAGTTGCAGCGCTATCGCTACGGCCCTGGCGTCTTCAAGCTCGATCTCGCGCTCGATGGCCCGATCCCGTGGGCAAACCCGGAGTGCGCTCGCGCAGCCACCGTACATCTGGGTGGCACGCTCGACGAGCTAGCCGTCTCGGAGCGCGCAGTCTGGGCGGGAACCACGGCGGAACGGCCATTCGTCCTGCTAGCCCAGCAGAGCCTCTTTGATCCCACACGCGCGCCCCAGGGACGCCACACCGTCTGGGCATATTGTCACGTGCCATCTGGCTCAGATGAGGACATGACGGAGCGCATCGAGCGCCAGATCGAGCAATTCGCGCCGGGCTTCCGCAGCCGCATTCTGGCGCGCCACAGCTTCACCGCGACACAAATGCACGCCTACAACGCGAACTATATCGGCGGAGACATCAATGGCGGCGTGCAAGACCTGTTCCAGCTGTTCACGCGCCCAGCCCTGACCGCGAACATCTCGAATCCGTATGCGACACCAGCGGAGGGATTGTACTTCTGCTCCTCGTCAACGCCTCCAGGTGGTGGCGTACATGGCATGTGCGGCTACTTCGCTGCCAGCGCCGCCGCGCGGTTCCTCGCCGGGCGGCACGGCGTCTCGGAGGCGCGTCGGCTGAGCGCAGGGGAGTCAGCGGATGATGCGGATGCTGCAGATGCTGTGGTAGACGACGAGGCGGCGCCAGCGCTCGCGCCGTTCACCCCGGCTGTTGAGGAGCCAGCGTCATGAAGCGCCGTCGCTTCGCCTGGAGTGGCTGGTTGGTTCTCGCTGTATGCGTCGCGGGCATCGTCGCCTCGTTAATGATCTTCGCCAGCCTCAACGCCCCGCCTGATTCCGTAGCGCTGGAAATGGCGTTCCTGGCCTTCCCGATTGTCGGCGCGGTCATCGTCTCGCAGCGCCCGACCAACATGGTTGGCTGGCTCTTCTGCCTCGCCGGACTCGGCACGGCGACGACCTCGTTCTCCGCCGCTTATGTGCAGTTTGCCATTGTGCATCATCTCGACGGGCAACCCGCGACGGGGCTAATCGATCTGGCAGGAAGTCTGGTCTGGCCCGCCAACCTGACGCTGGGCATGCTGCTGCTGTACCTTTTCCCTGATGGTCGCCCGCTCTCGCCGCGTTGGCGCGTCGTCGTCTGGGCGCTAGTGGTGAATCTGCTGTTCATCCTGGTAGGCCAGGCCGTCGCGCCTGGCCCACTCGAAACAGGTGGATTGATTCCAAATCCGCTGGGCGTCCACGCGCTGGCAGGCGCCAGCGCGTTCTTGCTCAACTACGCCGTCTGGCCACTGCCTGCGTTCGTGCTGCTGGCTGTCGCCTCACTCATCCTACGCTATCATCGTGCAGCAGCGAGCCAACGCCAGCGCATCAAGTGGTTTGTCTTTGGCGCCGCCGTGATGGTCATCATTGTCACTATGGGCATTGTCAGCTCCTCCCTGATCTCGAGCGATCCAAACGATCTGATTGCCACCGAGGTCGGCAATATCTTATTTGCGCTTGGCATCCTGGCGCTGCCGATTGGCGCGGGCGTTGGCGTACTGCGCTATCGGCTCTACGACATCGACATCCTGATCAAGCGCACGCTGGTCTACGGCTCCCTGACGGCGATCCTTGCCGCGCTCTACTTCGCGCTCGTCATCGGCGCCCAGACGTTGACCCACCGCCTCACCGGCCAGCAGGCCCAACAGCCGGTCGTGATCGTGCTCTCGACGTTGCTGATCGCCGCGCTGTTCCAGCCGCTGCGCCGTCGCCTCCAGCGCACGATTGACCGGCGCTTCGACCGCAGCCACTACGACGCCGCCAAGACCGTCGCCGCCTTCAGCGCCAGCTTGCGTAGCGAGGTCAACCTCCAACAACACAATGAACAGTTGCTCGGCGTGATCGAGGAAACGAAGCGCCCCACCCACGCCTCGCTCAGGCTGCGCTCCACTGCA